>JBKDSY010000241.1:0-5078 GCA_046340755.1 Cyanobacteriota bacterium | reverse complement strand
CGCCAACCCTCTCCTTCCCGCTCAAACACCCTGGTGCGTCAACCAGGCAGCAGGTCAGGCTGGTCCTGCTCATCACTGAGCTCCACGATCGCCCGTTGCACCGGTTTGACCATGGATTCATCGAGCAGGCCATCAAAGTCGTCAAAGCGCCGCTGCTTGGCCCGATAGGCGATCCGCACCGTGGTCAGATAGCGGTTGCTGGAGTGGCGGATCAGACTTTCGGCCCGTTGCGCCAGATCCTTGGGGTTGAGGTCGACACCGCTTTGCATCCAATGAACCAGCATTTGCTTCACCCTAAATCAGCTCCATTCAGCCCATGGCGGGAACCCTCGCAATCGACCTCGGCAGCACCACCACCGTGGTGGCCTGGCAGGACGAACGCGGCGCGCCGGGCCTGCTGGCCCTGCCCCCCTACAGCGGTGGCGAGCCCTGCGTGGTGCCCAGCCTGTTGTGGCTGAGCCATCCCCACCAGAGCCAGCCCCTGATCGGCCGCCAGGTGACCGATGCGGGCCTGGCCAACAGCACAGGGCCGGGCCTCTGTCGAGACTTCAAGCGTTGGATTGGCCTCCCCCCGGGGCCCTCACCATTTCCCCCCGGCCCCGGGGCAGGCTGGTTGGCCCCCGAGGCGGCCGGTGCCCTGCTGTTGCAACGGCTCTGGGAGGCCCTGCCCAAGGAGCTGGAGCCCAGGCGGTTGGTCTTGACCGCCCCCGTGGAAGCTTGCGGGGGTTACCAGCGCTGGTTGCGGGATGCCGTTCAATCGCTCCAGGTGGCGGAGATCGCCCTCGTGGACGAGCCGACGGCGGCAGCCATCGGCTCCGGCCTTCCCCCGGGGAGCAGGGTTCTGGTGGTGGACTTCGGGGGCGGAACCCTGGATGTGTCGCTGGTGGCCCTTCAGGGGGGGGAGGGACGAGCCGCTCCCGTGGCCCAACTTCTGCGCTTCGCGGGCCGGGAGCTGCGCCAGAGCGGTCAGCGATTGAGCACGGCCCGGGTGCTGGGGAAGGCGGGCGTCCCCCTGGGGGGCAGGGATCTCGACCGCTGGATCGCCGCGGCCCTCGCCCCGGGGGAGTCGCCCACGGAGGAGCTGCTGGGGGCCGCGGAGGCCCTCAAGTGCACCCTGAGTGAGCAGGAGGAAGCGCTGCGGATCGTCAGCTCCCCTACAGGGGTGAGCCGGGAGCTCCGTCTCAGCCGCTCCGGATTGGAGCAACTCCTGGAGGAGAACGGCCTGCGGCAAGTGTTGCAGGGCCTGTTGGACGCCATGGGGGCGGCGGCCCGACGGGAGGGGTTTGACCTTGCCCGACTCGACGCGGTGCTGGCCGTGGGGGGCAGCAGTCGCCTCCCCTGGTTGCGTCGACTATTGCGCGACCAGTTGCCCGGCGTGCCCCTGCGGGACGACCAGCCCGTGGCGGCCGTGGCCCTGGGGGCGCTGGCCCTGACCCCGGGGGTGCGGGTGAGGGATGTGTTGAGCCGAGGCGTTTGCCTGCGCTTCTGGGATCAACGCAGCCGTTGTCACCTCTGGCATCCGCTGTTTGTGGCCGGCCAACCCTGGCCCACCACCGAGCCCCTCGAGCTGCGCCTGGCCAGCAGCACGGAGCAACAAGCGGAGCTTGAACTCGTGCTGGGGGACCCCCTGGCGGACGACCGGCCCGAGGTGGTCTTTGCCGACGGGGTTCCCGTGATCCGCCCGGTCCAGCCCGGGAGCCCCCGGGTGCACCCCTGGGACCGGGAGCCCATCCGGCTCCCCCTGGTGCCCCCTGGAGTCGCCGGGGAGGACAGGCTGCGGCTGCGCTTCATGATCAACAGCCACGGGGAATTGGTCCTGGAGGGGGACGACCTGCTGACGGGGCTCCCCATCAGCGCGATGGTGTTGGGAGCGGTGCGCTAGGCCCTGGCATCTGCTTGAGTGCCACGACCCGTCCGCAAGCCGTCCTTGTCGCGCGCCGTGTCCCGGGTCCACCGCTGGGTTGGGCTCCCCGTGTTGGCCTTTGCCCTGGGCATGACCGGTCTATGGGCTTGGAAGCAACACCTGACGCGCCAGTTGCGGGCCGCCTCCGCGGATCAGCAGCTGGAGGTCTGTCTCCGGCTGGAGCAGCGCCTGCAACCCCTGGAATGGGTGCCCAGCCCCCCCGCTGACGACCCGGGACGCTGCCGCCGGGAGGCGGCGGAGCGCCTTTGGGGGGCCAAGAAGCCCGAACTGGCCCTGCGTCTTCAGCAGGACCTGGTGCAGTCCAAAGCATCCACCAGCGACGATGTGCAACGGCTGCATCAGTGGCGCGGAGAACTGCAACGGTCAGCGCTGCGGGCCTTCGAGCAGGGGGATCTGGCCACCGCCCTCACCCAGCTGCGCCTGAGTGACAGCAGTGGTCGAGATCCGGGGGTGAAGGCCATGGCAGCCCAGCTTCAGGAGATCTGGGGAAAGAACAGGGCGGATCTGGAACGCGCCCAGGGAATGGCGACCAAGAAGCGCTGGTGGGAAGCGCTCTCGGCCCTGAACAGCCTCAACCATCCCTATTGGCGCGGGCGGAGCCTGCCCTTGCGCAAGACCGTGGAGCGGAATCTGGCCAAGGTGGAGAAGGCTCGGGTGGAGACCCACGGCCCGCTGCCCTATGCCATCCCTCGGGAGCGGCTGGATGCCCTGGTGCAGAAGCGGGTGGCAGCGGGGGTGCCTGATTGGCAGGCCTTCGGGGAGGCTTGTCGGGCCCTGGGGGGCCGGGTGGTGGATGGGGGCCCCGAAGCCACCTGTGAGCCCTGAATCATGCGTCAGTGGAGGGGAACGCGTGACAAGATGATCGGGCGACTGGAGGGTGTATGCAGCCTGGTGATCAGGTGAGTGTGGCGTCAAGCGTGGTTGTGTACACCCATCCGGAGCATCGCGGCCTGCCCTACGACCTGAAGGGTCAACAGGGGGAGGTGGTCAACGTCCTCAACGACTGGAAGGGCCGTCCAATCAGTCCCACCTTGCCGGTTGTGGTGGCGTTCGGGAAATTCCGGGCCCACTTCCGTGCGGATGAACTCACCGCTCTCTGAGCGAGGGGTTCACCCCAAACTCCACCCTCAGGGATGCAGAAGGAAGACTCCCTCCTGCCCATCCACCGCCTGCAAACAGAGCTGGATCGACTCCTGGCGTGAGGTTGGCACCACCCGGCCACAGAAATCTGGCTGGATGGGAAGCTCACGGTGCCCCCGATCCACCATCACGGCGAGCTGAACCCGTCGGGGCCGTCCCCAGGCCTGGAGAGCCTCCAGGGCAGCTCGCACCGTGCGGCCGGTGTAAATCACATCGTCTACCAGCACCACCTGGCGTCCATCCACCTGCTCAGGGAACGACGTGGCCTCCACCAGACGGGTGCCCACCCGAGCCAGGTCGTCACGATGGAAGGTGGGATCCAAGCTGCCGTGGGGGATGGGGTGACCCGTGATGGCCTGGAGCCTCTCGGCGAGCACCCTGGCCAAGGCCACCCCCCGGGTGGGAATCCCGAGCAGGAGCAGTTCCCTGGAATCCGATGCCGACTCGAGCACCTGGGAGGCGAGTCGGTCGAGGGTGCGTCGAAGCTCTGGGGCCGAGAGGATTTCGATGCGAGCAGACAGGTCGGATGGGGAATCGGATGGGGAATGGGTCAAGCGTCGACCCCTCACCACGGAAAGGGCCCCCAAAGTAGAACGAATGTCGCTCGGCGGATCTCCGCCGCAAGCTTGCGGGATGTTGCCAAAACCTGACGCTCTGCCGCCAACATGTGGCCGATGGTGGGGCCGGATGTACCTTGGCCAAGGTTGAGGTCACATCAGCGAGCCGGCCTAGGGTGAATCCAATCCCTCCTTCTCAACGGGCCCTCCCCAGGACGGCCGCCCCAGGCCATCCCAGCGCGAGCACGGGTCTTCTCTCGACTGCACCGCCCTCTTTTGCGGACACTCCTCATGTGGCCCCGGTGGTGTTAGCCATCTTGGATGGATGGGGGTTCAGTGCCGATGGTCCCGCCAATGCCATTACTGCCGCTGACACTCCGGTAATGGATGCCCTCTGGGAGGCCTATCCCCACACCTTGATTGCCGCGAGCGGAGGTGCTGTCGGCCTCCCCGATGACCAGATGGGTAACTCGGAGGTGGGTCACCTGACCATCGGATCGGGTCGGGTGATCCGTCAGGAGCTGGTGCGCATCAGCCAGGCCGTCCGGGACGGAAGTCTGGCGAAGATCGCTGTTCTCAACCGGCTGGCTGACACCCTGCAGGCGAATGGTGGCACGCTCCACCTCCTGGGGCTTTGCTCCGATGGTGGAGTGCACAGCCACCTGGAGCACCTCGGGGGATTGCTCCGCTGGGCTGCTGACCGTGGGCTCAAAAACGTTTGCGTGCATGTCATTACCGACGGTCGAGACACGCCCCCCACCAGCGCACCTGACTATCTGATGCGCCTGCAAGAGCTCTTGAAGCAGGCTGGCGTGGGAGAGATCACCACCCTCTGCGGCCGCTACTGGGCCATGGATCGGGACCATCGTTGGGATCGCACGGAGAAGGCCTACCGCCTGCTCACCGAGCCTGGTCCCATCAGCACCGAAACCCCACTCGAGGTGCTGGCCAACTCCCATGCCGACAACATCAGTGATGAATTCCTGGAGCCGGTGCGTTTTGGGGAGAGTCTCCTCAAATCCGGCGACGGACTCATCTGTTTCAACTTCCGTCCCGATCGTGTGCGCCAGCTCATTCGAGCTCTGGTCTGCGACGAGTTTGATGGGTTCCCCAGGGAGCGGATCGATCCTCTCTATGTGGTGACCTTCACCCAATACGAACAGGGTCTCCCCGTAGCGGTGGCTTTCCCCCCAGAATCCCTGGACGGACTCCTGGGCCAAGTGGTGTCTGAACATGGCCTGCGTCAGTTCCGCACAGCGGAAACCGAGAAATACCCCCATGTCACCTACTTCATGAATGGGGGCATTGAGCAGGCGTTTCCTGGAGAAGATCGCCACCTGATCCCTTCCCCGCGGGTGCCCACCTACGACATGGCCCCTGCCATGTCGGCAGATAAACTCACCGAGAGCTGCATCGCGGCCATCAACAAGGGGATCTATTCCTTGGTGGTGATCAAT
>JBKDSY010000240.1:0-8321 GCA_046340755.1 Cyanobacteriota bacterium | reverse complement strand
GGCAACGATGACGAAGTCGGTCAGATGATCGCCGACGCCATGGACAAGGTGGGCAAGGAAGGGGTGATCTCCCTGGAGGAAGGCAAGTCGATGACCACCGAGCTGGAGGTCACCGAGGGCATGCGTTTCGACAAGGGCTACATCTCTCCCTATTTCGCCACCGACACCGAGCGCATGGAGGCGGTCCTGGATGAGCCCTACATCCTGATCACCGACAAGAAGATCACCCTGGTGCAAGACCTGGTGCCTGTCCTTGAGCAGATCGCCCGCACCGGCAAGCCCCTGCTGATCATCGCCGAAGACATCGAGAAGGAAGCCCTGGCCACCCTGGTGGTCAACCGTCTCCGCGGTGTGCTCAACGTGGCCGCCGTCAAGGCTCCCGGCTTCGGTGATCGCCGCAAGGCCATGCTCGAAGACATCGCTGTGCTCACCAATGGCCAGCTGATCACCGAGGATGCCGGTCTGAAGCTGGAAAACGCCAAGATCGATTCGCTGGGCACCGCCCGCCGCATCACGATCAACAAAGACACCACCACCATCGTGGCCGAAGGCAACGAGGCGGCGGTGAAGGCCCGCTGCGAACAGATCCGCTCCCAGATGGAGGAAACCGATTCCTCTTACGACAAGGAGAAGCTGCAGGAGCGTCTGGCCAAGCTCAGCGGTGGCGTGGCCGTGGTGAAGGTGGGTGCCGCCACCGAAACCGAGATGAAGGACAAGAAGCTGCGGCTGGAAGATGCCATCAACGCCACCAAGGCGGCTGTTGAGGAAGGCATCGTGCCTGGTGGTGGCACCACCCTGGCCCACCTGGCCCCCGCCCTGGAGGAGTGGGCCGCCGCCAACCTGTCCGGCGAGGAGTTGATCGGTGCCCAGATCGTGGCCCTTTCCCTCAACGCCCCCCTCAAGCGCATCGCTGAAAACGCCGGTGCCAACGGAGCCGTGATTGCCGAGCACGTGCGCAACAAGCCCTTCAACGAGGGTTACAACGCCGCCACCGGCGAGTATGTCGACATGCTGGCCGCCGGCATTGTTGATCCCGCCAAGGTGACTCGCTCTGGTCTGCAGAATGCCGCCTCGATCGCCGGCATGGTGCTCACCACCGAGTGCATCGTGGCCGACATGCCCGAGAAGAAGGAAGCTGCTCCCGCCGGTGGCGGTGGCATGGGCGGCGGCGACTTCGATTACTGATCTCTTCCAAGACACCAGTCGACATCCGATCCTTCAGATCCCACCATTCAAAGCGCCCCTTCGGGGGCGCTTTTTTTGTCAGGCCTCCCCTCCAGGCCATGACGCCTGGACTCCCAGGGATGATTACCCCGGTGCCCTACACCCTCTTGTTCCCCAAATCGTCCGATGCTGTTCGCATCACATCGCCTCGCCCATCAGCTCCCTTTACCCGCCTTGCCCGCCAACGCCCAGCACTTGATGCTTCCCACCGTCACCGGCATGGCATCGACCACATCCACGGTGAAGCGAAACACCTGGCGCGAGCGCCTGCTGTCTTCCGGATCGTGGAAGGTGAGCACCACATCCCAGCAGTCGCTATTCATGCGGCAGTAGGGACTTTTCTCCACCGCGATGGCATCCAGTTGGCGCCGCCTGGCAAGGGCCTCGGCAAAGGTGGCAGCGGCCTGGAAGGTATTGGTGACGGCGAAGTTGAGGGCCCGGTCGCGGCTGGTCTGGCCCAGATTGCGCAGGTCGTCATACACACGCTTGAGAAAGGCGGTCAACGCCTCACTCAGATCGAGAGACTCTTGCTGGGTGGCCTCCAGCCCAGAGCCCTCCAGCTGGCTGGGGCTCAGCTTGGCGATGGCGGCCGCCACCAGGGCGGGCACATTCCAGCCATAGAGGCCGCGGGGGTTGGGCACGTTGAGCACCGCCACCGACTCGCCGCTGAGCAGCGTCACCGCTCGCTCTGTGCGCTTGCCCGGCAGGCTCACGTGATCAACAAAGGCCGCGCTGCCTGGGGCGGCGAGTTGGCCGCTGAGCATCAGCAGAAACATCTCATAGGCGTCCGCCGCGAAGGGGCCTTTGGGATCGAGGGCGTAGAGGGTGTTGCCATCGAGTTGCAGGGTCCAGATCAGGTTTGAGGCCTGGTCGGGATTGCGATCCAGGTGGTCCACCATCTGACGGGGATCGTGGGGATCCGGTGGGAGGGTGATGCCATCGCGTTCCAGTGGCGCCATCGCCTGTCGGAAGACATCCAGGCGAGCCTCATCCCCGAAGTCGTAGGCGATGGTGCCAAGCGCGTACACCCGGCCGGCATGGGCGGTGGACGGGGTGACGGCGGTGTCACTGGCGGTGGAGGCAGTACCAGCGAAGGGGGCGGTTGAGGAGGCGGGCGCCAAGAAGGCACCGGAGGCTGAAACCACGTGATCCTCAACCCCGTGTTCCACCCGGCTCACCTGATCCTCCGCAAAGGAAATTGTGCGGCCGGGGCCGAACAGAAGAGCCATGGCGCCGGGGAGGTTGACTTTGCCGCGCAGGCAGCGCTCCGGTTCGTCGGTGTCGTCCGGGCCGCAGGGCTGGGCGGTGTTGAGCAGGGCGGCGCGGATGGCTTCGGCGTCGAGGGGTTTGCCCTGTTGCAGTTGGCGGCTCATCAACAAGGCGCAGAGGCCGGTCATGACCGGGGCGGCCATGCTTGTGCCCTTGAGGCGCACCGGTGTTTCGTTGGCGGGTTGGGCACCGAGGATCTCGCCGCCGGGGGCCATGATCCCTTCCAGGGCGTTGTTGCCACCCCAATTACTGAATTTATAGGGCTTGCCATCGGGTTTGAGAGCCCCCACCGAGAGCACCCCCGGCAGGGAGGCGGGCATGCACCAGCATTCCCCTTCATCGTTGCCGGCGGGGGCAACGATCAAGATGTTTTGCTCCAGGCATTTGCGCAGAGCTTGCCTCAGGATCTCCTCCCCCTCGCCGCTTTGGGTGGGGCGACAGGCGGCACAGTGAATGATGTTGGCCCCCAAATCCAGAGCCAACTCAAAGGCCCTGGCCAGGTTGAGGGGGGAGATGAATTCGTCATCGTCGCCTGTTGTGTTGAGGGGAACGTTGATCACCCGGCAGCGGGGGGCCAGCCCGGGGGAGGGGGTGTGCTCCTGGCCCACAATCGTGCTGGTGATGTGGCAGGCATGGTTATCGCCGTGGATGCGCCGCAGCAAGGTCTCGGAGAGAGCGGCCTTTAGCACTTCAGCTTTCTGGTCTTTATCCAGGCTGTCGTCGTTGTCGATCGCCTGGTATTGGAGATAGGCCTCCCGGGGCACGGGCTCAGCGGGGGGGTGCCAGTAGGGGAACACCTTGGAGATGTCCGCCCCGTCAAAACAAGACAGGCTGTGGTCGGGGTTGCCATCCAGAATGACGATGGTGATGCGGGGGTCACCCAAGGTGTGGTTGCGCAGATCGGCGAGGCCGGCGATGCGATCGTCGAGGTCGTGGGGATGGAGCGCCGGCTCGCTGAGCGGGGATGGTGGTGAGGCGCATTCCTCCCGTGAGGTCGGCTTGGTGGTGACAACATCCGGGGAAGACGAACGGGATCCCAGCATGAATTCGCCGACGGAGGATTCGACGACGTAATCGAGACCGGTGGCTTGGGCGAAGCGATCGCTGTCACCAGCCCCCAGGGCGCAGGGGGCAAGGTTCATGGCGGTGGCCACCAGATAGAAGTTTTCAACCAACACCCCCACATGCTTCAGCGCCAGGGCATAGGCCAGGGATCGGTATTTGCGAAACAGGCGGCCAAAGCGCGCGGTGAGAATCAGCAGCACCTGCGGCACGCCCTGCTCGCCGCTGCTCTGGTGGGCATCACGGAGCAGGGCTTCGATGTCGGCCTCGGTGGCATCGAGTTGCACCAGCTGGTGCTGGAAGGGATCGTAGTGGTAGAGCCCGGGATTCACGCCGGCGCATTGGCGCACCAGCGGGTAGATCTCCAGTTCATACATGGCACCACCACAGGGGTAGGGGCGACGGCTTAAGGCACCCCAATCAAACCCTTCGCCAACCATCTCCTTCAACGAAGCCTGCTGCTCCGGATCCAGGGTATAGATCTCCTTCACCCGAGCGGAGCGAAAGAGAAATTCCCCCAGTTGCTCCAGGGTGATGGGCTGGTGGTCGTCGTACTCCCGAATCGATTGCCGCTTTTCCAGGACGGTGGTGAGGGTTTGATCCCGCTGGCGGATCGCATCCACCGAGCAGCGAGGCAAGGGAACAATCACCCCGCTCATCGGCGGTTTCACCACCGGAAACTGATCCCAGAGGTCTGCGGTGGCGGCGATGTCTCCCTTGGGGTAATCGTGGCGTCCCAGTCGGCTGCGGCTATGGAACAGCAGATTGTGGAACTCCCACAGTCGCAGCGCCGGGGCTTCCGCCTCCACGCTGAGAAACCCCGTGGCCCAGAGGAGATTGAGGAACTGCCAGGCGGTTTCCGGGCCGAGTTGGGGCGGTGGCGTGAGCAAGCGCAGGGGTTGGGGCTGGGCCAATTGGCCCAACAGGGCGCTGGCGCGCCAATCGAGCAATTGCACCCGAAACTTCGACAGGGGCGACTCCAGCACCATGCCGCCCTCATGGATGCGCTGGTAGGCAAAGCGCGACAGGCTCACCCTGGCCTGACTCCAGTGGGGGGCCTCAAGGGTCAACCGGGCCGTTTCCACCAGGGGCACCGCCACCGCCAGGGGCAGCACGGCGTAATGCAACCAGCCCCGCTCATCGAGCTGTTGCAGGGTGGCCGCCCAGGGTTCCGCCGCCGCCGCTCCCGCCTGATCCACCAGGGTTTGCAGCAAGGCCTCCGCCGTTGTTCCCCCTTCCCGCAGTTGGGTCAGCGCATCCCCCATGCCGGTGATTGAAGGGAGGATGAGCGCGGCGGGGTTCACCTCCGACTCCGCCCCAGTCCCCCCCGCAGAGAGGCGATAGCCCTCGGGGGTGGGGCTGACCTGAATGGCGGGGTGGAGCGAAAGGGCAAAGGGATAGGAGGGCATGGCTCGGCGGAATGGGAAAGGCAGAGGCCAGTGGGGCCGGGGGAGAGCGCGATCGCGGCGCGCTAAAACGGCATCGCCATCGGATTCATCTCCCCCTCGGGCGTGGGTGTCTGCCGCCAGCCCAGGGTCACCGGCACCTCGTAGAGCCGGCCAGGCCCGAAGCGCGACCAGAAGTGGCGGAGTCCTGGCACGATCACCTTCACCACGTTGAGGCCGATATCCGGGCGGGTCTGATCGAGCACCAGGGTTTCCAGGCCGGCCTGGCGGGCAATGTCGACGCAGGTGAGCACGTCGTCGCGGATGTCGTCACCCCAGCGCTGGGGATAGTCATGCCGGGTTTTGAAAGGTTGGCCGGCATCTGGGGCCAGGTGGGGCTGATTGGCCAGGGTGGCCTCCAGCAGCCAGAGCTTGGCGTCGCCCTCGAGCTGGTCGTCGGACAGCTGGTCGAGCTCCAACCCGAGTTGGTTCACCTCCGTGAGGGCCCGCAGGATGGCGATGGTGGGGTCGAGGTGGGCGCCAAAGCCCAGGATCAGCCGCTCCGAATTGCCCACCAGGCGGCGGGAAACACCAGCAAAGGCGGAAATCCCCAGATCGGCCGTGAGGTCAAGCACACACAGCTCCCGATCGTGCTCGGCGTAATAGCGCTGCAAGTCGGTGAAGTAGGGCTCATCAAAACTGGTGAGATCCACGGCGGGGCGCCGCAGACGGTTGTACCACCAGAGAGCGACGCTATCGCGTTCCACCAGTTCGAAAAAGCCCTGCAGAATCGCTTCCTCCAGGGTGTTACCGGCGGCATTGCCGTTGGAATCGGCCCGACAGAAGGCCTGATCCTTGGGCAGGGGGTAGTTGTAGTAGCAAAAGGCGGTGGGCAGGTATTTGTGACGCTGCTCCGTCAGCGACCAAACCGGGGTCCAGTCGAGGGATTGGCTGGGATCAAAGCGCTGGGGAATCCAATCGTGGGCGGCCTGGCGCTGTTTGTTGGTCGCGTCCCGATGGGCATATTGACTGTCGCTGATGCAGAGACACACCTCGGGATGGATCGCCAAGTCGCCCAACTCCACGAACGTGGCTCGCTGGCGAGGTTCATCCCCCTGGTAGATGCCGGAGTAGCGCTCCACAGCTTCACACAAACCACTGGCGCGGGATTGGCCGTCGGTTTTTCCCTTGCCGGAACTCTTGTGCTTCAGGGTGCTGCGCAGCCCCCGCAGGGAGGTGGCGCTGCCAAAGGCGTGGCCCGCCCGGTAGGTGTGCACCAGGGGATTGGCGGGGTCGGTGACCCGCACCAGCTCGGTTACCACGCCGGTGATGGGGCTGATCAGGTGCTCATGGCGCTGCACCGTTTGTTGGGGGGTGAGGGAGCGGTGGCCGCCATCACGGGTGAAGTGTTTCTGGCGGGGTTCGAGCCCCAGGGGAACAAGGCCGCGCCGCTGCAGGATGGCGGGATCGCCGCAGGTTGGGCATTGGGGGCGGCGGGGCAGGGAATGGGTGGTGAGCTGCAGGTTGCGGTGATTGAAGGTGACGAGGCACTCCTCCAGCGAAGGGGAGCCAGCCGGGCTGGGGAGGGAAGCGGCGCGAAAGGCCAGATGTTTGGCGATTTCGGTGGCGGCGAGCTGAAGGGAGGTGTGGACGGTGGTGGGGAGAGCGGCGCGGGCGGTGGGCAGGTAGGGGTAGGCGGCTTGCTTTTGCCGCTGCACTGAGGTTTCCACTTCCCGGTTGCCTTCCAGGCGCTGGGCCAGGCAGTGCCAGCAGCCGCTGTCTCCTGGGTTGAACACGGGGCCGAGCCAGAGGACGCTGCCCAGGGGTTTGACCAGGAGCCAGGGTTGCTGGCGATCGATCTGCCGCTGGTTGCGATGGGACAGGGCGGGGTGCAGGTAGTCGTCGGTGAGGACGATGGCGAGGGCTGCCCCCGCGCTGTCGGCGGGGTGCACTGGAATGCCTAGGTCTTGCAGGGCGGTGGTGAGCAGATCCACCATGGCCGGGGGAATGCGATCACCGGCGATTTGGATGCTGACCGGTTGTTGCAGAGCCAGGGCCGCCTGAGAGGGAGCGATCCCCAGCTCGCTCCAGAAGGCCGCTACCTCCGGCGGCAGGTGGGGGGCTGCCTCGGTGAGGTAGCCCTTCTCCATCAGGCGATTGAGCACATAGTCGATGTGATCAAGGGGCACCTCGCCGTTGAGTTTCTCGGCGATTTGCTCCCGACTGTGGCGGCCATCGAGCCAAGGCAAGATCTGGCAGTAGAGCTGGCCGGTAAGGGCGTGATTGTCTTGCTCACCCAACAGGTAGACCTGTTTAGGATTGATGATCTCGACATGGTAGTGAGGCTTGAGCTGAAAGGCCATTGCCAAGCAAGAGATGAATACCGAAGAAACCAGGGCAAGTGGGGATCTGCTAGCACAAAATGCCTAGGAGATCACGAGCAGCCACGCTCAGCATATGAGCACACTTTATACCCGTAAACTGCTTTGAAAACAACGCAGAAAAAACCGGAAGGTACAGTTAAGAGGCAAAAGAGCATTGACCATGCCTCCCGGTCTCGAATTAGTGCCAGAGATCAGAAAGCCACAAGAGACTAACGGTTGCCCGTCAATTCATCGTGGATAATCAACGTCACTGGCAGGCGCCGTCGGCCCCTTGAGGGTCGAAAAGCGTCCATGTTAGAATAAACAACGACTACTCGTCGTCACCCTCATAGGAACACAAACACCCACCAATTGAGCACATTTCAAGTGGAAGTACATCTGACCTGAGTGTGTCGCTGAGTGCTGCTTCGGACAGTTCAGCGAGGGCGCTGGACAATTGGCCAGTGGGCACGCGATCGACGGGTTGCTGGAGGTTGGGGGTGATGGACTTGTTGTTCATGGGAGGAATCTCCGTGGCTTGGCTTGGGTTGATTTGGCTCAGAGCAGAAGCATTTGAGCCAAGAAAGGAGACCGGAAAAGCACGGGAAGGAATGAAGAGTTCATACCGACACATGCCCCGGTCTCACACGGGTGCCAGGAGCGGGAAGCCACAAGAGATCAACAGTTGCCCGTCAATTCATCGTGACCAACTAACGTCACTGGCAGTCGCAATCGCTTCGTTGAGGGTCGAAAAGAGGCCAGGTTAAATGGACAGCGACTACTCGACGTCCCCATCAAAAGAACAAATACGCGCCGCAGTTCCACCGGCTTTCCAATCACTCGAGCCAATCCCACCGCCTAGCTGAGCTGCGCTCAGTTCAGCGATGGCGCTGGACAGTTGGCCGGTGGGTACCCGGTCTACGGGTTGCTGAAGATTGGGGGAAATAGACTTGTTGTTCATGGGAGGAATCTCCATGGTGGGGTAGATGTTGTCCAGGCAAGCGGCTCCGTGATCCAG
>JBKDSY010000239.1:0-7268 GCA_046340755.1 Cyanobacteriota bacterium | reverse complement strand
CACCCTGTTCCAATCGGATGTCACCCGCGATATCTCGCCGGTGGTGTATTTCCATGAGCAGACCCCGGCAAAGATTCAGACGGAGGTCAGCGAATACATCATCACGGGCGGCTGGCCGGAGGGGCACCCCAATCGCCAGCGGGTGCCGGATGGCATCCATGAGCAGTACGTGCGCCTGCTGCGGGGGATCAGCCGCGAGCTGGAAAAACCAGGAGGGCCGGAGCTGCCCACCGCCTGGATCTCGGGTTTCTTCGGATCGGGTAAGTCGATCTTCGCCAAGCTGCTCGGCCTGGCCCTCGATGGGATGACGCTGCCGGATGGCACGTCGCTCTCCGATGCTTGGCTCACTCGCGACAGCTCACCCCTGGCGGCTGAGTTCAGGGATGCCTGGGCGGCGCTGCGCCAGAAGATCGATCCGATGGCCGTTGTTTTCGACATCGGCAGCGTGGCCCGCGACAACGAGCATGTCCATGCCGTCGCCCTCGGGCAGGTGCAGAAGCGGTTGGGATACTGCTCTACCGAGCCCCTGGTGGCCGACTTCGAGCTCAAGCTCGAGCGAGATGGGCACTGGCCTCAGTTCCTTGAGAAGGCGGAGCAGACCCTCGGGGAACCCTGGAGTGCGGTGAAGGACCAGCAGCTCGCCGAGGAGCAATTCTCGCTGGTGCTATCTGAACTGTTCCCGGATCTCTACCGGGATCCGATGTCCTGGTTTGAGAGCCGAGCAGGCACCCACCAGCGGCGCGATTCACCGGAAGAGGTGGTGAAGGCGATCCGCGACATGCTCGGCTTCCGAGCCAAGGGAAAGACGTTGTTCCTTGTGGTCGACGAGGTGTCGCAGTACGTCCTCAAGAACGAGGACCGCACCGATCGGCTGCGGGCCTTCGCCTCCGCACTGGGATCCACCCTGCAAGGCAAGGCCTGGCTGCTCGCCCTGGGACAACAGAAGCTCGATGAGGCAGCCGGTGACACCTTTCTGTCATGGGCGAAGGATCGTTTCCCGCCCCAGCTGCAGGTCCACTTGGCGCCCACCAACATCCGCGATGTGGTGCACCAGCGCATCCTCGCCAAGACCCCAGAGGGCGCTGCCGAGCTCAGGAAGCTGTTCGATCGCCATCGCGCCGATCTCAAGCTCTACGCCTATGGCTGTGAGGACACCACGGCCGATGCGTTCGTGGATGTCTACCCGCTGCTGCCTGGTCAGATCGAGCTGATCCTGCGGATCACCTCGGTCTTGCGCACCCGGTCCAGCCGTGCCCAGGGCGACGACCAGGCGATCCGCGGCCTGTTGCAGCTGCTGGGTGAGTTGTTCCGGCGGCAGCAGCTGGCTGATGCCCCGATCGGCACCCTCGTGAGCCTCGACCGGGTCTATGAGGTGCAGTACACCGCCCTCGATGCCGACACCCAGGCCTCGATGGCCCGGATCCAGGCCCAGTGCACCGGCGAGGGGAGTGACCTGATGCTGCGGGCCGCCAAGGCGGTGGCCCTGCTGGAGCTGATTCAAGACACCGACCCCACCACCGAAGAACTGGTGGCCCGGTGCCTTGCCGATCGCATGGATGGGGGCAACCAGCAGGGTCCGGTGCGCCAGGCGCTCGAAGAGCTGCGACGACGCAACCTGCTGGGCTATTCGGAGAAGACGGGCTTCAAGATTCAGTCCAGCGCCGGGGAGGAGTGGGAGCGGGAGCGGGCTGATTTTCCCTTCAGCCGGCAGGAGCTGAGCAAGCAACTGCAGGAGAGCCTCAAGGGCCTGATGGGAGATGTCTCCGGCACGGAGCGGCCCAAGTTGGAGGGGCGGCCGTTCCCGTGGGAGGTTCGCTATTCGGACGGTCGCTACGCCAATGACGCCCAGCTGCTGGATCCCCGCGATGACGCCTGCCTGACGCTTGATCTGCGTTGCCTGACGCTGGATGAGCGGGTGGAGAGCGCCTGGGTGCGCCGCTCGGCAGAGGATCCCCAGTTGAAGACGCGGCTGCTCTGGATTGCCGGGAACAGCGATGCCGTCGAAGACCTGGCCCGGGAGCTGCACCGCTCCGCGGCGATCATCCAGCGCTACCAGCCACGGCGGGAGTCGCTGCCGCCTGCGAGGCAGCGGCTGCTGCTTGATGAGCAGACCCGCCGCGATGCGCTGATCCCCCAGCTGAAGCAGGCGATCGCCCAGAACTGGATGGAGGGGAGGCTCTACTTCCAGGGCCGCAGCCTCAATCCCAAGGATTGCGGCCAGAGCTTCCGGGCCGCCTTGTTGGCAGCCGGCACCCAGGCCCTGCCCCTGCTCTATCCGTACTTCCGCAATATCCAGATCCTGCCCACGGAGCTGAACCAGCTCCTGCAGCCGGAGCTCACCGGTGCTTCCACCAAGTTCCTGCCTGAGGGCCTGGGCATCCTGGAGCTGGATACTGGTCGCTATGTGCCCGCTTGTAGCGGCGAGATCCCGCGGCGGGTGCTGCAGACCATCGAAGACGACTCAGGACTGGAAGGCTACGAGCTGCTCAAGACCCTGGGCTCCGCTCCCTATGGCTATGCGCCGGGTGTTGTGAAGGCATGCGTGGCGGGTCTGCTGCGGGATGGCAAGATCGCGATTCAACCGGAGACCGGCCCCGAGATCACCGCCCGCCGGGATGCCGGGGTGCAGGACCTGTTCGACAAAGACCGCAGCTTCCGCAAGGCGCGGTTCAGCAAGGGCGGCGAGGGAGGGCTCAGCCGGCAGGACCGGGCGCGCATCTGCAAGCTGTTCGATGAACTGCTGAACCGGGAGCTCGATCGCGAAGAGGGACCGATCGCTGATTCGGTGTCAGACCTGTTCCCCGATCTGGCGAAGCGCCTGCGAGAAGTGCAAACCCGGCTGAACCGCCTCCCTGGGGATTTCCAGGAACCCACCGCCCTCTCCAAGTTGCAGACAGCCCTGGAGCAGTGCCTCCGCAACCCCAGGCTCACCCGCCCGACCGTGGAGGCGGTGCTGCGCCATCTCGATGCCCTGCGCGATGGGGTCACCACCCTGCAGGTGCTGGAAGCCGAAGTAAACGACGCCGTGGTGGAGGCCCTACGAGATGCACACACGGTGGTGACACGGATGGCCAGTCAGCTGGAGGGCCTGGGGGTTCAGGCCACCAACGTGGAAGCGGCTGCCACCCGGGTGCGCGAAAAGCTCGAGAGCCAGGAACCCTGGCGGGGCCTGGCGGACCTGGACGGCGATCTCGAAGAGATCCGCGCTGCCTACCGCAGTGAGCGCAGGCAGCTGCTGCTGGAGCAGGAGCAGCGTCTGGAGGCGAGCCGCCAGAAGGTGCGTGGCTGCAGCGGGTACAGCACCCTGGGCGCGGACCAGAGCCATGCGGTCCTCAAACCGTTTGCCGCCTGTGCAATCAGCACGGATGAGGAGGCGATCGCTCCAAGCCTGGTCGATCTGAAGGATCCGTTTGTGGCACGCCTGCAACGGGCCGAGAAGGAGGGCGTGGAGACGCTGGATCGGCTGCTGGTGGCCTCCGGGAAGGAAACCCAGCTGACGCAACAGGTGGATCTGGGGCTGCACAACCGGGAGCTGAACAGCGAAGAAGACGTAAGAGCCCTGGCGAGGGAGATCGAGAGCCGCCTGCTGCCGCTGGTGCAGCAGGGCGGCCGCGTGCGGATTCTCTGAGGACAGCGGCGATGGCGATGACCCCCGAAGCCAAGAAGGCGCTCTCCAGCACGATTCGTGGCCTGCGCCAGCGGCTGCTTGAGGATCTGCATGTCGCCACGGAGTCGGCGTATCGCTTATCGGTGCGTCCTCAGGACGCCGGCCTCGACGAAGCCGCCCGGACAAAGCGCAGGCGTCTCGATGACTGGTTGGATGAACAGCTCCGGGCTCAGGCCTCTGGGTCACGACATCGGGATCGTGAGGAGTTTCAGCGGGAGGCCGAGCAACAGGCGGCGTACACGCTCCTGAACCGACTGGTGATCCTGCGGCTGATGGAGGAGCCCGGCCCCTCTGGCCTACCCCTGCGCAAACCCGCCCTGATCAAGGGCGGCTGGGGCAGCACGGCCTACCAAGACTTCCGTGATCTGGCCCGGGGCGTGGTGCGCGCCGACCCCACGGAGGGCTTTGGCTTCCTGCTGCAGCTCGTCTGCGAGGAGCTATCGGAAGACCTGCCAGGCTTGTTTGGTTCGGCCGGTATCGGCGATCTGATTCCGATCCCACCGGCCACCCTGCGCTATTCAGTGGAAGAGCTGAACAAGGAGAAGCTCGAGACCTGCTGGGCTGACGACATGACCCTGGGCTGGGTGTACCAGTACTGGAACGACCCGGAACGGGAACGGCTCGACGCCAAGATCAACGACGGCGGCAAGATCGAGCAGCATGAGATCGCCAGCAAAACCCAGATGTTCACCGAGCGCTACATGGTGGACTGGATGCTGCAGAATAGCCTGGGCCTGATGTGGTTCACGCTCTGCAAAAAGAACGGCTGGGAACCAGAGGTGCAAACGAATGGCACGCTCCAGCGCCTGGAGGAACGCCGCATCGACTGGCGTGCCAAGCGGGCTGAAGGGGCGGTGAGCCTGACGGAGCTGATGCCTCTAGAGAGCGAGGAGGAACGTCGTTGGGCTTACTTCTTGCTGGGGCAGGAGATCCCGGATGAGGCTGTTAAGCTCGCTCCTGACTCAGTTCGTGAATGGAAGATCCTCGATCCTGCTGTGGGTTCAGGCCACTTCCTCGTGGTGGCGTTAGGACTGCTGTTGGCACTGTTCCAAGAGGAAGCCAGGCATCGCGGCTTGCAGAACGCTCCCGCCTGGAGTGATCGGGCGATCGTTGAGCACCTGCTGGCTCACACCCTGCATGGAATCGATATTGATCCGCGGGCCATGCAAATTGCGGCAGCATCGCTCTGGCTGAAAGGGAAGTCACTCTGTCCTGAGATCGAACCGGATCAGCTAAATCTGGTGGCGCCGAATCTCAGGTTGGCTGACCTTCCTGATGACGATCCTGCATTGGCTGATCTTCGATCGGATATCGAGAGTGAGACGGGGATTGCCGGCGAGTTCACCACTCAGATCCTGCAATCTCTTCGGGGTGCAGATCACATCGGCAGTTTGCTAAAAATTGATCAAGCTGTAGACATAGCAATCAAGCAGCAGGAGCGGCGCCTAAAGATATTGCAATCAAAAGCTTTAAAGATACAGGCCGATTTCTTTGGTGGAGCCCCACCAGAGCAAGAGGAGACGGATTTCTCAGCAGCCGAAACGCGGGCAGATCTATTGCAGTTGCTGGAGCAATTCCTGTCGCGTCACTCCAGCCCCAACGATCTAGGACTCCGACTTCAGGGCGAGCAACTTGCATCTGGCGTACGCTTTGTACGCGTGCTTAAGGCAACAGCTTATGACTTGTTGGTAGCTAATCCTCCTTACCAAGGCACGGCAAAGTTGACCACCGCAACACACCTTGAGCGCCACTTCCAAGCTGGCAAGGCTGATCTCTACGCAGCGTTCTTACTGCGAGGGCTGGAGTTGACCAAGCTGGGTGGCTTGTTAGCCATGCTGACGATGAGAAACTGGATGTTTCTTAAGCAGTATTCAGGACTTCGGGAGACGCTTCTGCGGGAGCATAGTCTTGAAGTCATTGGAGACTTTGACCGTGGCGCTTTTGAGGGGATACCAGATGAGGTTGTGAGTGTTTGCGCCTCAGTCGTGAGGAAACTTAAACCTAGCGAAAGCACTAATAGTCTTGCCCACTGTCCAACACCTCGCGATGACACCTCTCGTGACAGTGAAAGAACGGCCCGCAAGCGCTCTTCAACGCTTGCCCAGGAAGGCCTATGCAGGTTCCTCCCGGCAAAACTTCAAGTAGTCCCTGAGTGGCCCTTGGTTTACTGGTGGAGTGATTCCACCCTTGAGCTCTACAGCAATCACTCTCTTCTTGGCGAGATCGCGCCAAGCAGAAAAGGGACCTGGACTTCGGATAACGCTCGCTTCTTGAGACTCCCGCATGAGCCGAAAGCGGACTCAATATTTGCCCCTGAAATATCTGGGGGTCGATACTCATCAACGCAGTGGATTGCCCACGTGGGAGGGGCAAAAGACCGAGAATGGATAGATCCAGTCGCCGAGTTAATCAACTGGAAGCGAAACGGACTTGAAATAAAGGTCATTCTTGAATACAAGCACAATGTCTACCCACAGGGGACAGATTATTTCTTTAGAAAGGGGGTTGCATTTTCCCAAATTGGCTCCTCCTGCAGAGCTCGCCTACACAGGGTTGCAGGCATCTTTGGCGGCAAAGGCTCTTCAGTCTTTCCCGGCTCGCCCGAGGAAGTTACGTGCCTTATTAACAGCTCCTTTTCTGGAAATATACTGGCTAGCCTGAATCCAGGCATCGGATTTGAGCTAGGGGACATAACTAGATTGCCTTTTGTGGCGCCTTCGGACGCAAAAGATATATTCAGCTGTTTATACTATTCATTTCTTATTGACCAGCAAGCTCACGAACCATCCCTTGAATTTTGTCTGCCAGGGCCATCTCCTTGGCGTCGCTCGCAGGAATGGGCTCAGCACGCAATTGACCGACCTAAAGACTTACCCGTTCCCAGCTACGTTGAAGAACTCGACCCCGAGCCCGCAACCGATCACCTGAGTTTTGCCCTCGGCGTCGCCCTCGGCCGCTTTGGCCCCGTCGATGAGCAGGGCCATCCCACCGCAAACAACCCGGCCGGAATCCTCGATCCCGCGACCGCCGAGCTCTCTCACGCTCTCCCCGCAGGGATCCTTTTCCTTGATGGCTCCCTAGAAGAGAACAACCATCGCGACGACCTTGGACAGCAAGCGGCAGCCCCACTGCATCAAGCCTGGGAACGTCATGGCACAGCGATCGCTCCAAATCGCAGCCTGCGCGATTGGCTCCGTCTGGACTTCTTCAAGGACGTGCACAAGGGCATGTATGAGAACCGCCCGATCCACTGGCCGCTGAGTTCTGCGAGCAAGACCTTCGTGGCCTGGGTCAACATCCATCGCATGGATGAGAGAACCCTCAAGGTCCTCCTGGCCGACCACTTGATTCCAGCTCGTTCCCGCATCGATGGCGAGCTGGACGACTTGCGGCAGGTTCGCGATTCGGAAAATCGCCAAGCCGCACGGGAGGCCGATACCCGCATCGGCAAGCTCACCCGCTGGCGCGAGGAGCTCCAGGCGTTCATCGACGCTGTGGAGCAATGCGCCGACCAGGGCCCGCCGCCCACCGATGGCCGCTGCCCCAAGCGGGAGCAAAACGCCATCTACGACCCCGACCTCGATGACGGCGTGATGATCAA
>JBKDSY010000238.1:0-2093 GCA_046340755.1 Cyanobacteriota bacterium | reverse complement strand
GAAGAGGCGGCCCACATCCAAGCGCAACAGGGGCATCGACCAGCTGTGGGCGATGGCCCGGGCCGTGAGCGACTTCCCCGTGCCCTGGGGCCCCACGAGCAACACCCCCCGGGGCAGGGGCAGGCCGAAGCGTCTGGCGTCTTCACTGAAGGCCCTGTGGCGTTGGTCCAGCCAGTGCTTGAGGGCTTCCAGGCCGCCGATGTCGGCCGGGGTGGCTTCG
The DNA here is from genome assembly GCA_046340755.1 of Cyanobacteriota bacterium. Classification (GTDB taxonomy): domain Bacteria; phylum Cyanobacteriota; class Cyanobacteriia; order PCC-6307; family Cyanobiaceae; genus Cyanobium. Next base: position 1,873 of record JBKDSY010000238.1, on the reverse strand, counting down.
GTGGGGCAGTACTCCAGGAGCTCGCTGCGGGCGATGGCCAGCCGTTTCTCCTCCAGCACCTCCGCCAGATCCTCCGGACCCAGCTGCCCCCGGCGGGCCAGGGCGCGGGCCGCCAGCTGGCGCACCCGCTGCTCGCTCAAGCCGTGGCAGGCGGCGGTGAGCTCGCTTAGCACCTCGGCGGGCAGGGGGCGGCCACTGGCCTGGGCGATGGAGGCCAACAGCCGCTCAATGGCCGGGGCGTCGGGAAGGGGGAGCTCCAGGATGGCGACGCTGTCTTGCAACTCCGCCGGCAGGTCCCACTGGGGGGCGCTGATCACCAGGGTGTGGGGGCCTTCCCGCAGGCGACTCGCCAGGTTGCGCAGACGGCGGCACACCCCGGGGTCGTCGCTGAAGCGGTGGAAGTCCTTGAGGAGCAGGATCACCCCCTGATCCGGCCGCAGGTTGGCCATCAGCTCCAGGGCCCCCATCGGGTTGCGGATGGCCTCGCCGTCCCTGCCCGCGGCCCCCAGGAGGCCGCTGACAAAATCCCAGCTCCAGAGGGCCCGTGCCCCCAGGCTCTCGGCCACCCGTTGCAGGAGGGTCTGCACCCGGTCTTCCTCCAGGGTGCGGATCCAGAGGATGGGGGTGCGTGATCGGATGAGCAGATCCAGCTGCTCCGCCAGTGAGGGGGTGGCCATCCGCCGGGATCAGCTCGGTGACGGTGGGGACGACCGCGTGAGGCTCCGCAGGGCGGCCCAACGGGGATCCCCCTCGGTGGGGGCGCTGCTCCAGCAGGGGGGGCCGGGGCAGTCGGCACCGCAGCGGTTCACCAGGGGGAGCCGCAGGCTCAGGTGCTCAAACAGCCAGCGTTCCGGATCGAAGCTGCCGCGGGGATCAAGGCGTTCGTCGAGGTCGTTCGCGGAGGTGTCGCCAGCGCCATCGGAGTGACGGGAGGGCTCGCCGCTGAACTCCAGGAGTTCCCGCACATCCGCCTGAAGGGGCGCGTTGAAATCCTGGAGGCAGCGGGCACAGGTGAGGGTGACGATGGTGTCGACCGTGGCGCTCACCTCAATCGCCGTGCCGTGGTGCACGATGCGCAGATCCCCGCGCACGGGGGTGAGGCTGGACAAGTCAGCGATGGGTTGATCGACCTGCCAGTGCTTTCCCTCCGGCAGAGCCCGCAGCTCAGGGATGGGAAGGGGCCGCAGGCGCGAGGGGCTCACTTTTTCGAGTTGGGTTCAAAGGGCAGGCGGCCCGAGCCCCCAGCGGAGGCGGTGGCCACGGCCGCTTTGGCTTGATTGGCCAGTTGCTGATCCAGGATCTGCTGCAGGTTGTCGGGCAGGGTTTCGCGGCTGAGGAGATAGGTCTGCAGGCCCTGGAAGATGTTGGCCACCACCATGTAAAGCAACACCCCGGCCGGCAAGGGGAAGAAGAGAAACATCCCCGTGATCATCACCGGCGTGATCCGGTTGGCAGTGGCTTGCTGCGGGTTGGGGGGCATCCCCATGCCGGAGAGGATCTGGCTGATGAAGAGGGTGGCGCCGAAGGCGGCCACCAGGATGGCCACGTCCCAATTGACCGCCCCATCGGTGAGGAAGCCCACCTGGCCGAGGGCCTTGATGAAGAGGAAGCCGCTGCGGGCGGCCAGGCCAGGGATCTTGGCTTCCACCACCGCATCGCCGGGGCTGATGGCATGGATGGTGCCGTCGGGATCGACGCTCACCACCCCGTCACCCTTGGTGACGCTCCAGGCGGGGGTGAAGGCGTCGCCATGGTCGACGGTTTGCAAGAGGGAGGCGAAACTGGAGCCATCCTTGGCGTGCAGGGAAACGGTTTCGCTGTCGCCAACGGCCAGCTTGGCGCCCTTCTCCAAGGTGCCGATCACGGGCACGTG
>JBKDSY010000237.1:0-6677 GCA_046340755.1 Cyanobacteriota bacterium | reverse complement strand
CTAGGCATCTTTTACGAAGAGCCCCTCCGCTGCCTTCCGCGGCGTTTCCACCCGCTCTCCTCTTTCACCTCTTGTGAATGACCCCTCCGCCATGACCTCCTGGCACCGTTTCACCCTCGCGGCTGAGCGCAGCATTCCGCTGACCCCCGCTGATCCAGCCGATCCTGATCACAAGGAAACCCTGCCCCCGGCGCCGCCTTGGCGGCGATTTCTCTCTGACGCAGACTTCGATCCCTACCGGGAGGATGCCGATCGCCGTTGGAGGGAATTACTCACCTTTCAGAGCACCGACCCCCGCAGTGCCCGCGCAAAAGAGAGGGCCAGCAGCTTTTTCATGGCGGACACCCCTCGTTTCCGTGCCGTGGTGGACGCCGTGAACGCGGCCTTGGTTCTGCGGCGGCCGCTGCTGCTCACCGGCAACCCGGGATCCGGCAAAACCTCCCTCGCCTACGCGGTGGCGGATCGGCTTGAGTTGGGGCCGATCCTGCGCTGGCCGATCACCCCCCGGAGCACCCTGCGAGAGGCACTGTCGACATACGACGCGCTTGCACGCCTACAGGCGGTTCAGGGTGGAGAAGACAAGGGCGTGGATGTTGCCCCCTTTGTGAAGTTGGGTCCCTTGGGAACGGCCTTTTTGCCCTGGGAACGGCCCCGGGTTCTGTTGATTGATGAGATCGACAAGTGCGACATGAACCTGCCGAATGAATTGCTTGAGCTGTTTGAGGAAGGGGAGTTTGACATTCCTGAGCTGGCCCGTGAAGCGAAGCAGCGGAAGGATTCGAACGAAGAGAGCAAACCAGAGAAGGTGGCCACGGCTGATCCAGGCGGTGAGGCGCTGATCCGCGAGGGTCGTGTGATCTGCCGTGAATTCCCATTGATTCTGCTCACGAGCAATGGCGAACGGGAGTTTCCGGCCGCCTTCAACCGCCGCTGCCTGCGGCTGCGCATGCCAGAACCCAGTGGTGATGTGGAGGTGCTGCGGCAGATCGTGCGCAACCATCTCTGCCGGGGAATTGAGCCCGAGAAGCAGGAGGAGCTGTTGAAGGCGGCCGACCTCGATCTCCAAGCCTTCGCAAAGAAGTTCAAGGATGCCGATGGCAGCCCAATCGGCATGCCCCCCGATCTGTCGGTGGATCAACTCCTCAATCTGGTGTTCGTGCTGCACAGCGGCGTGGGCCAGGCAGGCGTTCCAGACTCCGCCACGGCGGAGGGGCTGCGCGATCTGCTTCTGCAGGCCCTTGGCAGCGCCGTTTGATGGCTGCAGCGATCCTGCCACCAGCCCTGGAAGCCCTCGCGGAGACGTTGGAGGGAGAAGGGCTCAATGGCGTGGAGATCGCCGAGCTGGTGTGGCTCGCCGGCCTCCTCCGGCGCGAGGGAGGGTCACCGGCGCTGTCCCGCCCGCAGGACGCGCGACGTGAGGAGCCAGCCGGCGGGGATCAGGAGGCCGACGACCAGCCCGGGGCCGCGACCGCGAGGGGGCCGGATCAAGTCCCGGTCGTCTCCACCGAGGAGGAGCGCGGCGCTCAACCAACACCGCCTCCCGGCCGGGACCCTGCCGCCGAGCTGCAACCGAGCCGGCCAAGCGGCTCTCCCGCCGGCGGGGGCGAGACGGACACGCTGCCGATCCGCCTGGAGGATCCCCCCCTGATCAGCCAGCCGATGCGGCTGGCGCGGGCGCTCGCGCCGCTGAACCGGCTGGTGGACGCGGTTGGGGCGTTGGAGCTGGATGAGGAGTCCACGGTGGAAGCGATCGCCCGCGCGGCTGTGGAGAAGCTTCCCTGGCAACCGGTGCTCCGGCCGCGCAAGGAACCCTGGCTGGAGATCAATCTGGTGTTCGACCGCAGCCCCTCGATGGCGATCTGGGCCCGGATGGAGAAGGATCTGCGGCGCCTGTTCAGCCGCTATTTGCGTCTGCGGGATGTGCGCCAGTTCCACCTCCGCCATGGCCCCCGGGGGCCAACGCTGACCACCCCTGGCGGCCGCCGCCTGGTGCCTCGGGCGTTGTCGCGGGCGGATCGGCGCCAGCTGGTGTTGCTGGTGAGCGACGGCTGCGCCCCGGCCTGGTTTGATGGCTCCCTGCCGGAGTGGTTCCTTGGCGTTTGGGGACAAACGCTGCCCGCGGTGCTGCTGCAGGTGTTTCCGGAGTGGATGTGGGACCGCACGGCGCTGGGGGGTCACCAGCCCCTGGCCGCCACGGCCTCCGAGGCCATGCCCGCCAACAAGGCGCTGGAGCTGCGACGGCTGCCGCGCCAGGCCAACAGCCCGGCGCTGCCGGCGGTGGCGGCCACCACGGTGCCGGTGTTGAAGCTCGATGCTGATTTGCTGGCCGCCTGGGCCCGGCTGATGGCGGGCACCCCTGGAGGCATCGCCCTGGCCTATCGCTTCCAGCCCGCTGCGCCCGCCTCCGCGTCGCGCGGGCCAGCGCCTCCCACTCGTGAAGCCGCGATCGAGGCCAAAGAAGCCGAGGCGGAGCTCGAACATCGGCTCGCCACGTTCCTGGCCCATGCCTCCCCCGCCGCTCAGCGACTCCTGGGCCTGCTCACCTGCGCGCCGTTGATCACCCTGCCGATCGCCCGGCTGGTGCAGCGGGAACTACCGGGCCCAGCCGTCTCCGCCCCCGCCTCCGCTTCCGCCCAGCTGGCGGAGGTGTTGCTCAGCGGGCTTCTGGTGCTGGTGGACCAGCCCGAACGGTTGGGGCGGGCGGACGACACGGACGACGACCTCGCCTTCAGCGCCGCCGACACTCTGGTGTACGGATTCGCCACGCCGGAGCTGCGCGAGCGCCTGATGGCCCTGGTGACTGTGCTCCAGGCCCGCCAGGTGTACGACCGGGTGGAGAACGCAATTGCCGCCAGCCTCGATCTCAGCGTGGAAGCCTTCCAGGCCCTGCTCTGCGCTCCGGCCAAGGCACACCTGAGCACCGGGGCGGCCCGGGTGGAAACCTACGCCCGCGTCTCCACCCGGGTGCTGCGTCGCCTGGGCGGGCGCTGGGCAGACTTTGGGGCTCGGGTGGAAACGGCCTGGGCAGAAGCCACCGAGCGGCGCAGCCGCCAAGCTGAGGTTGAAAAGACCCAGGTCAACGCGGAGAACGCCCTTCTTCCCAGCACCGAGGAGCTGTTCAGCTTCCCGGTGGCCCACCTGCAATGGATTGACGTGTTGCCTCCCCTGCCGGGCCAACGGGACAACCGCCAAAAGGTGCGGGGATTCCTGGAACCTCTGCGACCCTCCTTGGATCTGGGGCAATCCCTGGATCTGCAGCTGGTGGAGATTCCGGCGGGCCGCTTCCTGATGGGCTCGCCTCCCAGCGAGGAGGGTCGCAGCAACGATGAAGGCCCCCAGCATGAGGTGGAACTGGAGAGCTTTTTCCTGGGCCGCGCCCCGATAACCCAGGCCCAGTGGCAAGAGGTGGCCAGCTGGGTGGAGAGGCCCGACGAGCGCTGGGGGCTTGATCTGAGCGGCAGGTTGGCGCCTTCCAGATTCGATGGAGTGCAGCGCCCCGTGGAGAATGTGAACTGGTTTGAGGCGATGGAGTTCTGCTCACGGTTGAGCAAGCGCAGCGGCAAGACCTACAAACTGCCCAGTGAAGCCCAGTGGGAATACGCCTGCCGGGCGGGCACCACCACCCCGTTCCACTACGGAGACACCCTCAGCGCCGAGGTGGCCAATTACAACGCCAATGCCACCTACGGCCGCGGCCTCAAGGGAACCTCACGGGGGAAAACCACCGAGGTGGGCCGCTTCCCCGCGAACGCCTGGGGCCTGCACGACATGCACGGCAATGTGTGGGAATGGTGCGCTGATCACTGGCACAGCAGCTACGACTTGGGCCAGCGGAAAGCGCCGAACGACGGCAGCCCCTGGTGGGATGCCACTGAATCGGGGATGGAAGGAGAGAATGGGGAGCGGGGAGATAGGCGAAGCCGTGTGCTGCGTGGTGGTTGCTGGTTCAGCATCCCGGTGCTCTGCCGCTCCGCTTGCCGCGTCAACTACCACCCCGCCAATGCCAGCAACGACGTCGGCTTCCGTGTGTGTTGCCTGCCCCGAGGACGTTATTCTTCCACCCTTTAGCCCTTGGGCCCTTAGCCCTGGCTTTGTTTCTTCCCTTGGCTGTTGGCGCCGCAGGCGCCGCGATTTTTTTCCACATCCTCCATGGCCGAACCCAGCCATGATGGGCAAGGAGGGTTCGTGGTAGAGGAGTGCCGGCTCGCGCCGCACCACTCGCTGAGTCTGTTATCTCTCGTCTATCAGCCTTCTGCGAACTGGTGGCACATTAGACGCATGCTTTCGATAGCGTTAAACCAGTTAATCGTCTGGGGATTGCCAGGGTTCCATTGGCACTCTCCAGCCATCTCTCCGCCGCATGGGCGATCACTCCTCTTCACACCAGCGGGCACATCCATTAGACCTCTGGACCATGATGGACGATCTGGGGGGGGGTGAGGCCGGCCCCGTCAGCCCACCAGCAACCGATAGGCGGCCTCAAGGCGATGAAAGGCCTCCGGATCGCCCCCCAGGTCGGGGTGGTGGGCCTTGGCCAGGCGCCAGTAGGCCCGTTTGATCGCCTGGGGGGTGGCGCCAGCCTCCAACCCCAACAGCCGCAGGGCCTGCAGGCGGCGGGGATCCACGGATGGGCCTCCCCCAGCCGTCCCACCCGCCGCCCCGGCAGGATCCCGGTCCCGGCCCGGGCCCTGGCTGTGGTTGGCCGTGCGGGTGCCCCGCCGCTGCCCCTGGCGCCGATCCAGGCGCTCCACCCGCTGGCCCAGCTCCACCACCACCCGCAACGGGTCTTCGGAGAGCCACTCCACCGCCCGGGGCCCGTAGAGCGCAAAAGCCGCCCGCACGGCCCAGCGGCCCCGGCTGTGGGGGCCCCGCAGGGCGATAGCCAGCTCGGCCCCAAGGCCTGGCACCTGGCGATCCAGTTCCTCCTCCAGGGAGAGGGTGGGATTCCACCAGTGGCGACGCAGCTCCTCCACCAGGCCCCGCAGGCCCCCCGGGGGCCCCAACCGCAACGTGCCCCAGGCGGGATGGCGCTCCATGGCTTCACACCAGCGCTTCACCCGCTCCGCCGTCACCCCCGGCGCGGCGCCGGAGCTGACCCGGCTGGCCCCGCGATCGCGCAACAGCTCCAGCTGTTGGCGCAGGGCCCACACCTCCTGACGGAGGGCGTCGTTTTCGGCCAACAGGGCATCCACATTGGCGGTGATGGGCCGCCCTTGAGGGGGCCTCTGCCAGCGGCGGGGATCAAAACCCATCCAGGCCCGGTGACAGGTGGGGCCATTGTGACGCCCCTCAGTCGGTGGAAGCCGCCAGCCACCACACCGGATCCCCCACCGTCACCACCCCGGGGGTGAGCACGCTGAGGCGGATGCCGGCCACCACCTGGTTGTGGCGGGCGGTGGCCCGCAGGATCTCCAGGTCTTCCGGCAACCCTCCCTGGGCCAGGGTGGTGATCACGCAGCGGGGGCATTCGCTGTCCACCCGCAGCCGGGGCCCCTCCCCAATGGCCAACACCCCACCCAGCCACCGCTCCTCCACGAACCCCGTCGCCGCGCCGGTGTCGATCACCAGATTGGGGCGGAAGCGCTCCACGGCAAAATCCAGCGACGGCTCCAACCGCCGCAACTCCGCCAGGGTGGCGGTGCTGAGGGCATGGATGGGGCAGGAATCAAAGAACGTGCCCTCCGGGAGCACCAGCTCCGCGGTGGCATCCTGGAGGGCCCGGCCGGGCACCACGGGCCAGTACTGGTCGAGGCTCGCTCCCGCCGGCGGCTGATCGAGCAGGGTCACCGCCCGCCCGAGCCGCGCGGAGAGCCGCCCCGCCAGGGCTGGATCATCGCTGTGCAGGGTTTCCACCGGCGCGCCTGGCCCGCCGAAGGGCCCCCGCACCGCCACCGGCGGCAGGGGCTCCCCGGCGCGGGGCTCCCCCAGGTAGCGGGCGGCGTAGGCCAGCAGATCCGCCCAACGGCGGGGGTTCTTGGCACTGGCCACCCGCTGGGCCTGGCCGTCCCAGAGGGCGTAGCCCCGATCGCCCACCACGCCGCGGGTCTCCAGCTCCAACCGCTCCAGCCGCTCGCCAAGCATCGACTTGATCGGATAGCGCCAGAGGTCTCCCACCTGCCCCACGAGAATCGCGGCGGGGTCTGCGCTGGCTTGGCCCATGGGCTGCCCTCTCCTGTCCAGCGGGCAGTGTCCGCCAGTTTGGGGCCGGCTCGGGTGGCGAGGGCTACCAGGGGCGGCCCCGGCTCACCCCAGCTCCAGGCAAGCCAGGCCGTAAACATCCGCCAGCGACACCGTTGGCGCCGGGCCCCGGTACATGCGCAGGGTCCGGGAGACGGGAGCAAACCCCAGCTCCCGCAGCAGGGGCGCGGCCCGGGGATTGGCGCCGGGCACATCAATCAACACCACCCCGGGGTGCTGCTGGAGCAGGCCCTCCAGGAGGGCACGGGCCGCCTCGGGAGTGGCGGCCACCAGGGGGCCGATGCGCCAGCCTTCGCCCTCCTTCAACAGGCAGGGCCGCAGGCGGCCGAACCCGTGAATCCTGCCCTCCCGATCCACCAGGGCGTGCACCGTGCCCGCCGGATGCCGCAGCCACTGGTGCAGGAAGTGGGGACGGGGGGAGGGTTCCCGCTGGGCATCAAACCGTTGCACCGCCCCCTCCGGAATGGCCGCGCCCGTCA
>JBKDSY010000236.1:0-2381 GCA_046340755.1 Cyanobacteriota bacterium | reverse complement strand
TTGCCCCATGGACACCCGACGCCTGGTGGTTTGGCTTTCGGCTGGCCTCCTCGCCTTCCAGGGCGGTACCCTGGTGCTTGATCTCATCCACTGCAGCGTCCTCTCCTGGCTCTACGTGCGCCGCCATGGCCTGGAGCTGGTTTTGTCAGGAGTGAGCGTGGAGCAGCAGCCTCCAGAGGGGCTGGGGAGGGTTGATCCGGTGGATGCTCCGGCTTCCCAGCGCCAGCCGCTGGCCCCCGCTCCTGCGACGGCTTCAGCCAGCTCAGCGAGCGAGCCTCAAGCAAGCCCTCGGGCGGTGCCGATCGATCCAACCGAGGTGTTCTGCAGCCGCCCCCGTCACCGGGTGGACACCGCCGTGGGTCAGGGTCTGAGCATCCTGGCCGGTCTGGCCCAAGGGGGCACGGTGGGAGGCGGTGGGAGGGGAGAGGAGCGGCCGTGAAGGCGGTCGCGTGTCTGAAACGGCGGTCAGAATGTGGTGGCCTTGATCCCTAAGCCATGGCAGCCACACTCACGCAGCGCCTGACGGCGATCCTCCATCGGGAAGAGGACGTCTACGTGGCGGAATGCCCCGAAGTGGGTTCGGTCAGTCAAGGGGAAACCATTGAAGAAGCCCTGGCCAACCTTCGGGAGGCCACAGAGCTCTACCTGGAGGAATGCCCCAGTCCGGTTCCAGCGCCAAGGCTACTCACCACTTTTGAGGTTAACGTTGCCTAAGTTGCCTCGGCTGCCCGCCGCCGTAGTGATTGCCGCACTGCAACGACTGGGTTTTCGGGTCGTGCGCCAGAAAGGGAGCCATGTGGTCCTTCGCCGGACCCTCCAACAGACGCCAGAAGACCTGATCGGTGTCACCTGCGTGGTGCCCCTGCATCGCCGTGATCTGGCCGTTGGGACCCTGGCCAGCGTTCTCAGACAGGCGCGAGTCGACATCGAGACATTCCTTGATGCTCTCTGAACACCGCTTCAGGACGCCTTGTCCACCCGCTCCCTGGCCCGGCGAAATGCCGCCACTACGCCGGCCTCCGAAGCCCAGGGATAACTGCGGCAATGCACTTCATAGGAATGGCCCATGGCGGCGGCGGCCGATCCCCCATCGATCCCCCGCTGGTGACAGCGCAGGCTGTAACTATGGCGAAAGCTGTAAGGCACCAACCGCTCGCCCTTGGCGGCCAGCTCCTCCTTCAACACCAACCACCCCGATTGCCGATTCAGATAGGTCTTGAAGCAATCCGCCGCGCCATTGCCGCTCTCTAACGGCGGCAGTTGAATCGCCTTCTTCTGCCAGCGCTCCAACAGGTGCCATTGCTGCACGGTCCCGTCTTTGGCGATGAGCGGGAGAGGTTCCAGGCGGCGTGGCAAGGTGACGCCGCCACCACTGCGTTTGCGGTAGCTGCACCACCAATACCGCTCTCCCGTCGCCGGGTCCTGCCGCACCGACAGGTGCAGCAATTCAATCGGCCGCAGGCCCAGTTCCGCCGCCAGACGCACCGCGTCCGCCCAACGCTGGCCCGTCGCGTCCACCGGCAAGGACTCCACCAACGAAAGGATCTGCGCGTCCGTGAGGGGATCACCTTTTTGGCCTGGCCCGGCATCTGCTGGCTTCTGGCCCACATGGCGCTTGATGTCGACTGGTGGTGTCCACAGCTCTGGAAAGCTCTCCCGTTCGACGCAGTGGCGCAGGAACTGGCACAGGCTTTGGGCACGGATCTGGCGCATGCGGCTACCTGGCGGCCAGTCGCGAATCGTTTGATCGATCAGATCTTCCGGTCGCTTCGGGGGGCGGCCGGAGCGCAGCAGCTCCACCGCCATGGTGAGCACGGGCGCGTAGTTCTTGCTCCAGGTGCCAGGCTTGATCGCGTTGCCGTGAAGGATCTTCTGCTCGCGGAACCGCTCCAGGGCCTCCTCCCAGGGCTGGAACAGCGTCGGACCCCTCCCTTCCAATATCTCGGCGGCGACCTTCAGGCTGTGCCCCTCGCAGACCAGGGTGTAAATGTTTCGCACCCGCACCAGGGCATCGCCCACCGACCGCTTCCCCCAGTCGAATGGCAGCACCACCGACTGCATGGGTCCAGAGCCGTCACGCACCTGCAGACGCATTCCGCCCCGGTACTCCCGCACGCTCCAGCCGGCGGCAGTGGAGTTGCGCACGGAGCTGCGAAAGCCCGGCACCCAGGGCTCCTCAAATCGAACGGCTGGCACGAAGCACTCGGGTTTCTCTTGCGCACATTGTGCGCAAAAACCGGTCGATCCGACAAGTCAGGCCCTGACACTACCCGCCAAAGCCCTTGCTACAGCTCAAAAACCAAGTAGGCATCTCACTGCATTTGTCTCTTTGGGAGCACTAGGTCGCAGGTTCGAATCCTGTCGCCCCGATTGACTTCTCA
>JBKDSY010000235.1:0-3779 GCA_046340755.1 Cyanobacteriota bacterium | reverse complement strand
ACAGCGAGGGCCGTCTGTATTTCTTCAACCGGGGCCCGAAATCGATCGAACTCTGGCAAACGGATGGCCTCACGATCGGAAAAGTCGCCGATTGTCCAGACACCGTCGCCTACGGGGTACCCGGCACGACTGTGGATGGTCGCTTCTATTTCAATGCCTTTGATTCCGGCACGGGAGAAGAGCTCTGGTCAAGCGATGGCACCCAGGCCGGCACGGGGCTGGTGCGGGATCTGGTCCCCGGAACCCGTGGATCCATGCCGCGGGAGCTGTCGGCCTTCAACCACCACCTCATCGCTGTGGCCGACACGGATGGCCTCTACCAAACGGGTGGCGAGTTGTGGCAGTCGGATGGCACCCCAACAGGCACGATCCCGTTGGAGCTCAACCCAACCACCATGGGAAGTGTGATCCAAGAGCTGACGTTGTTTCAGGATCGTCTCTATTTCTCGGCCTACGACAGCCTGTTTGGTCAGGAATTGTGGTGTTCCGATGGCAGTTCCGCAGGCACCCAGCTGGTTCACGACATCGCCACCTGGGGCAGTTCCGAGCCCAGGGAACTCACGGTGATGGGCAATCAGCTCTTCTTCTTTGCGTCTGGTGATGCTGGCTATGGCCTGTTTCGAAGCGATGGCACCTCGGCAAGTGGGAGCTTGATCCAGCTGAGCCACTCCTCCGCGCTCAGCCAACTGGTGGCCACGGAAGATCGCCTGTTCTTTTCTGATTTCACCGAAAACGGCAGGGAGCTATGGACCAGCGATGGCACCGTCAAAGGCACCAAGGTGATCCAAGACATCAATCCGGGCGTAAGCGGTTCAGAGCCCTGGTTCTTTGATGATGCGGCAATCGGAAATGTGATGTATTTCACGGCGGATCATGCAACCTATGGAAGGGAACTCTGGCGGACCGATGGCACAAGAAAAGGCACCCGCCTGGTGCGTGATCTGGCCGCCGGAGCACAGGGCTCCAATCCAGATCACCTGTTCGTCTTTGCTGGGGCTCTCTATTTCTCCGCTGATGACCGGGTTCGCGGCCGAGAGTTATGGCGAACCGATGGCGTCAAGACCACCCTCGTGAAAGACCTGGCCAAAGGCTATGCCGGATCTGAACCCGAAAACCTCACCCTTTTCCAGGACAGCCTTTACTTCACCACCAGGGAATTCTCTGGCGTGCAACTCTGGAAAACCAACGGCACGGCAGCCTCAACGATCAAGGTTGTGGATCTTCCAACCCTTGCTGGTGCCTATCAGCTGACCGTGGTCAATGACCAGATCTTCTTTGTTGGCAACAACAATCAACTCTGGAGCACCGATGGCACCCCACTGGGAACACGTTTGCTCCTGGAGGCTCCAACAATCGGCTCGGAAGCTGGAGCCATTGACCACCTCACCAATGCCAATGGTCATCTCTACTTCACTACTCGCGACAGTGCAGCCGGCCAGGAAGTATGGCGCAGCGATGGCACCCCGGATGGCACGGCCCGAGTCACCGATCTCAACCCCCATGGAGATGCCAACCCCACCAACCTGACCTACGATGCCGCCAACAACAAGCTCTACTTCACAGCCAATGACTGGTTGCATGGAGACAAGGAACTGTTTGCAATCAATCTGAATCAACCACCCACAAATCTGCAGTTAAGCACCGATGAACTTTATGAAAATCTGGAAGCTAATTCTATCATCGGCTGGTTTCTCTGGTTGGGTGTAAACTTAAGTAACTTAACCTTTCAACTGGTTCCTGGCGCGGGAGACGCCGACAACCAAGTCTTCACGATTGAGGGCTTCAGTTTGCGCCTCAAAACAACACCCGATTATGAAACCCAGCCCAGCTACAGCATCCGCGTAGGCGTCACCGATCCAAACGGTGCCAGTTTTGAACGGATTTTCAATATCGATGTGACCGACATCCATGAGATGGAGGGCACCAGTGAGCGCGATGTGTTGCAGGCTTCACCATTAATGGATGACCTCCGGGGGTTAGGCGATCGCGATGTGTTCAACATCAATGCACTGCACCTTGATCGGGGTGATCGCCTCGATGGTGGCGAGGGTTACGACCGGTTGCGGTTGATTGGCGCCACGCTCGCTCAGGCAATCCACATGGATCTCAGTGCTGAAAATCAATTTCAATTTCTGGAGGGAATGATCCATATCCCTGAAAGCCCACCCACGGTGATCACGGGGATGGAAGGGATCAACCTCAGCAAGTTCGGCGCACGTGGTGTGCTCACCGGCAGCGCCTCCCGGAATCGCCTGGTGGGTTCACCGCACGCAGACATCCTCACAGGCAACGGCGGCATCGACACGTTTGGCTTGCAGGCCCTCAAGGATTCCAGCCTCAGCGGGATCGACGTGATCACCGACTACGGCAGTGAGGATCGCTTGATGGCCCCCGTCCCAGGCACCACCCTCACGGCAGTGGCGGGGGAGGCCACCGAGCTCTCCGCGGCGGCCATTGGGGAGGTGTTGACGGCAGCGGTGTTCACCCCCAACTCCGCCCAAGCCTTCACCGTGGCGGGCCAGTCGGGTGTCTACATCGGCTTCAATGACGGGGTGGCCGGGTTTGATGAGAGCAGCGATGGCTTGCTGCATCTGAGCAGCTACACGATCAGCGCCCTTGACCCCGTGGTGATCCTCTGATCCGCCGTTACCCCAAACTGGTCAGACGAGTGTCCTGCCATGCCCCAACCCACGCTTGAGCGTCCCCACGCCCTGATCACCACCAGCGGCACCCCTGGCCAGGACCAGCCCCCGGCAGCGGAGCCCGCGGTGGGGGAGCCAGCGGAGCGCAAGGGCTTTGGCGGCCAGGGGCGAGCCGCCAAGGGCAGCCCCCGCAAGGGCGGCGGAAAAGGTGCGGGCAAGCGCGGCGCTGGCCTGAGCAAGGGCGACTGGGGACCCCTGGGCAAGCATCCCGACCTGGACGCCATCGTGGCCCGCCAACGCCTCCACCTGCCCCTCTCGGGCCGGTTGTCCATCAGCCAGGTGAATCAAGCCTGGAAACGCTGCGCCGCCGAGCACCATCCCGACCGCGGCGGTGCCCACGACACCATGCAACTGGTGAACACGGCGCGGGATCTGCTCCTGGGCCGAGACCTCGGTTGAGGAGGTGGTTCGGCCTCCGGCCCCCAGCTCAAACCGCCTGCGACTCCCGAATCGCCGCCAACACCTCCTGGCTGTGGCCGAGGGGGCGCACGCCGAGCCAGCGGGCGCGCACGATGCCCTCCGGATCGATCAAAAAGGTGTGGCGCAGGGCGGATGGCGCCAGCCAGGAGCCATAGCGGCGCACCATGGCGCCCTCGGGATCGGAGAGGAGGGGATAGGCCAGGCCTTCGGAACCGCAAAAAGAGCCATGGCTGTCCACGGTGTCGGTGCTCACGCCCACCACTTCGGCGCCGAGCGCATGGAAGTTGGCCAAGTCTCGTTGGAAGCCCCGGGCTTCCAACGTGCAGCCAGGGGTGAAATCCGCAGGATCGAAGTAAAGCGCCAGCCAACGACCCCGGAAATCCTCCAACGACAAGCTCACCTCCTCCGGGTCCTGGCCGGGGGTGGTGGCTGGCGCGACTCCAGGCAAGCGGAAGGGAGGCGCTGGATCCCCTGCCTTGGGACCTTCACCCCCCAGGGCAAAGGCAGGCCGAGGGTTCGCCAACCGCTCGGCCCACAGGCCAGTGGCCAGGAGGGAGGGGGGCAACCAGCGCAGAAAGGTGCGGCGATTCATCTTGAATCCAGTCCTCAACCGTTGTTCCAAGATTGGCTCCAACCCTTGGGTCCATCCTGGCCGCA
>JBKDSY010000234.1:0-65674 GCA_046340755.1 Cyanobacteriota bacterium | reverse complement strand
TACGGCAAATACGGTCAAAGAAGTCACGGGCCAACAGCCTGCATTCACGCTCATGAACCTCCGCTCCCAAAATCCGTCTGCTCCACACATTCATCACCACATAAAGGAGTAGTGCTTCCCTTTGACAGGGCCGGGCACCAGCGGGATATCCCAGGCCAGCACTTGATGAATCCCTGTCGCTGTCAGCTTGGGCACTTCTCTTGGTTGACGGGGCTGCCAAGATCTGTATTGATGGTTGAGGAGTCCTTCTTCGCGCAGAATACGATAGATCGTCATCTCAGATCCGATGTATCTTTTCTCTTCCGCTAAAATGGCTACAATCTGAGCGGGCGGCAGATCTGCAAAGCGAGGATTATTGACAGTATCAATCACTTGTTGACGCTCTGCTTCGGAAAACTTGTGAGCCACTTTCCTTGGTGCTCCCTTGTGACCGTCGATGCTGAATCCCTATCCTCGAATCGCCAGCCACCAGCGCCTTAATGTTCGCTCGCAGAGGCCAAGTAGATCGCCCACTGCCTTAATTGTTAATCCAGCTTCTCTGCCTTCCTTGAGAAGGGTCATTGCGTTGTCTCGATTTTCCTTCACAATCAGCTTTCCTCTTTTGGTGGCCAGAGGAGATCGAGCATTTTTGCCATATAAGCAGCGTTGCTGCTTCGGCATGGGCCTTTTCTTTCTTTTCCAATTCCCTTTCCAAGCGTCGATTCTGACGAATTAATTCTTGGTTCTGCCGCTGCAATTCCTTGTGGTCGCTCATGCTTGGCATCCTGTGGTTGTTCGCATCCTCGGCCACCTGCCGCCAACGAGCAAGTTGTTTGGGAAGCAGCCCGCGCTCACGGCAATAGGAGCCCAAATCAGCGCCGCTCAAACCTGCGGCTTGGATCACAGCGGCCAGCTTGTCGCCCGCACTCCAGTCCTCTGGCGCCTTGTTGGTGCCTGGCACCAGCAGTCCTTCTTGTTTCCAGCGATAACGCCAACTGTAGGGGCTCTGGGCGTTCACCCCTGTGGAGCGGGCGATGTCCGCCACGCTTTCACGGTTGGGTGGGCTCATCATCCGCTGGCGGATCTCAACCCGCAGTTTGGGCTCGTAAGGCAATGGCATCAGTTATGTTTGGACCTTCTGGTTGAGCGGTCTGAAAGGGCGGACACCTTTGCTGGCAGTAGGGGCTGGATGTATTAGGTATCTCCCTAGCCCCTATCCGGCATCTCTTTTGGTTATTGGACCGACATAAGTGTGATGGTTGCTCTGTCTAGACTTGAAATAGCGTTATTGGTTAATGTGTGGCCCGGTTAAAAATGTCTTCTCGGATCTCTCTAATCTGGTTATTATTCGGCAGAGCATCTTCTGGGATCTATCCACCAAATTGCATGCAAGCTCTCTTTCTGTAGAATATGCTCAACATTGCTGGCTTTGAGACTCTTCTTTTTATGAGAGACTTCCCTCCATTTCAGAGAACATGCCTAATCTAGGCTTCTCAAGATAAATCTACCTCCGCTAAAACTAGCGTCTAGTCCGCTATCATGAGTTGCTGCAGATGGTTTTATCATGCATGGAAACTATTTGTAAAGACATTTTTATTCCCTCTGTGGTAAAATTAATTCATGTTGAAATCGCCGCACTTAGGGCACTTATCTAGGATGTCAAAAAATCCAATGCTCTCAGTGATTATGGCGGTTTATAACTGTGACCCGTTCGTTTCTGAATCCATCGAAAGTATTTTGAGTCAGACGTTTACTGATTATGAGTTCATTATCGTTGATGATTCATCTGCGGATGATACATTAAACCTTCTAACGGGTTACGCCGCCAAGGATTCAAGAATAATACTTGTCAAGAATGAGATCAACTTAGGGTTGACTGAGTCTCTCAACTTAGCGATCGAGATGTCCTCAGGAGTATTTATTGCTAGAATGGATGGTGACGATATCTCGCATCCTAGTAGATTGGCTGAGCAGACAGCCTGTTTATTGCGTAATCCAGAGATTGTCTGTGTAGGTGCACAGGCAAAGATCATTGATGAGGATGGTGATATCATTGAAGATTGGACGAAACCACTTTCGAGCGAAGAGATCAAAGAAAAATTGGTCTCCGAAGGCGGCGGACAGATTATCCATCCGCTGGCCACTTTTCGACGAACAGCCTTCAACCAAGTTGGTGGTTATGATTCTAGATATAGGCTGTCTCAGGATTACGATCTTCTCTTAAAGTTTGCCGAAATTGGCGAACTATGTAACCTCCCTCAATTCCTATTGAAGTATAGGCGGCATAAAAATGCAATAACTTCATCAAAACGAAATGCTCAAATTAATTACGCCATTAAAGCGCTTATAGAAGCTCAAGAAAGACGTAATCTGCAAATCGATCATATCCTTATTCCAGAAGTTGCCTACCCTCGGGCCGAATATCATTATCATTTAAACTATGCACGCAAAGCCTTGATGGGAAAAAATTATGAATCCGCAAAAAAACATGCGCGCCATGCCAAACAAGCAATTCCTAGGTATTCACCAGAATGGCATGAGATGAATTGCATTATTAAGCCTTCATTTGTAAACAGGTCTTTATGTAAGCTTTCGTCATTCTTCTCGCCTAAACTCTTTTTCTTCGCACGATGTCTTCGTTCCATGGGAATTCAAAACTCTCGTCAGTTGAATGGATCGAAAAGATATCTCCAGGCTTCTTCTGGAGGGATTTCTCGACATCCATCGTTCTCCGTAACGATCATGGGTGAGTCTTGTCTTGACCCTTTGGGGAGGACTGGCGCCAATGTTGCGAGACAACAAGACCTACCAGATTGATCACTCCTGTTGTTGTTGCTGATGGTGTTCAACCCCAACTGGCTAGCACATGCGCACTGCTGGGTATCTCATGCGGCTGCCGCAAAGCCTCCGGCGTGATCTTGATAAGCCCATGATGATCATCGGCCCCTGCCCACGCCTAGTTATCCTCCAGATGTACAGGGAAGATCCCAGAGGTCTTGCCGAGAAACCTTTCAGAACTAATTTCCTAGTGCAATCCTAGTGCCATGCCTAGCATTGAGATGGCGTGATCAGAAGCTCTTCATCTATTCATGTCTTCGTTACATCCGGTCGAGACCACTCTGATGAGATGAAGATAAAGTGTAAATGGTCTTCGCAATTATTTTAATGAGCGAACGCTGCTCCCAATGCCGCAATGGCTCATCCATGGATTATTTCAATGATCTTTTTGGTAATCAGGGCATTTGCCAGGCCAACTTGAGTGCTGTCTCGCAAGAAACAACTATACCGAATGGTTTGCTGGTTCTCCCCACTGGGGGCAAGACCATAAAAAGTAATATACTCGGCGAGTTAAAACTAACGATGGTAAGCAGCCGCCTCAGCCAACCCCCTGTTTTGCGCCAAGTAGATGCATGCTCCTCACCATATTCTTCCTGAGTATATTGTGATGGGTTTCATTCAGTCTGCATATCAACGGGCATGGTTACGCCTAAGCCGTTGGAGGTTCGACCATCTCCCTCCAGATCGTCGGGTCAGATTGGCAATTGACACCGATGGCCGACAGTTGTCTGTTCTGTTGAGCGCGATCCAAGGTGCGGGGTACGGAGTGCAGCTTGCTCATGGGCAAATGCTTTTCCGCGAATTCTTAGCGTTGCATCGACATGTGCCACTACCAGTACGTGTAGACTCCAAGGATGTTGCTTGTGCATACACGCTTACGGATCGGCAGGAGTTAGACGGTCAAAATATCTTCTTGGATTATGATGTCTTCTCTCCTGGAAGATTGGGTCTCCGGATGCCCTATGGTATGCACCCAAAAATCTACTATTCTGGTAAACACCTACAGCCTTATCATATCAAGACCCATTCAGACCAACCTCGGTTGATAAAAGTCGGTTTTTATGGGACACATGATCCTTCCTTTTATTCAAGACACTATGACTTTCCTGGATTAGATAGAACGCAGATACTTGATTCGTTTTTGGCCTCTTATGGCCAAAGGCTTGACTCTGTGCCGGCATCTCATGCCATCCGATTTGCCGCAGCCATTGACTTTCGCGGTGGCGAGTTGCACTCGAAAAGCTTTCTTTCTCAACGTGATTATTTATCTACCCTAAGAAACACTTCATTTGTGCTTTCTCTTCCTGGTTGGTGCATGCCTCTCTCCCATAGTCTGATCGAGGCGATGTATTGTGGAGCAATTCCCATCACGAATGCACATAGATATATGCACCCCCCCCTGCGTCATGGCGTTGAAGCGCTTACATTTGAAACAATGGCTGAGTTTCATGCAGTGATTGAGAGGGCTCAGTTGATGAGTGAGGAAGAGATTCGTGCCATGCGTAAAGCGGTTGTTAGCTATTATAGAAACCATCTCGATCCAATCTTGTGGTGGCATCGATTTATGGCTTCCGGTGAGTCTGTATTGCTAATTAATGCAGAGGAGGTCTCCGTACCTCTAAGGTCTGGATCTAGATCTTAAAAATGTGAACCCATCTCATTCGTATCTTTGGCTCAGGCTCACTTTCTTCGTGCTAGCATTGAACTTGTGATTTCAAATCATTCCGACTCAATGTTTTATGTGCGTTCTCGCATGTTCCGTGATATCATCACAATATTAAGGCGGCCCGTCATCTCCTTGGCATTTCATCAAAAAAGCTGCAAACCACATCATGCAAATCTTTCCAAACTTGATTCTCCTGTAACGAACACAGACTCATGAAAAGCACAACCAAGCCTGAAGACCTTAAGGGAAATCTCTTTAAGCCAACTCAAGCAGACTTTTCCAACGATGTTGCCTATAATGATCACAAAATCAAATTTGTCTGTAAATATGCCAGAGGGAAAAAAGTGTTAGATATCGGTTGCGTCGAGCATAATCCTGAAAACTATAAAAGCAAGTACTGGTTGCATAAAGCCTTGAAGGAGGTCGCATCTTCTCTGGTTGGCATAGATCTCTACCCTCCTGGTGTCAGCTACCTGCAACAAATCGGTTATAATATTACTCTTGCTGATTCACAACAGTTTGATCTCAACCAATCGTTTGATGTTTTGGTTGCGGGTGATCTCATTGAACACTTAGAGGACTTTCATGGTTTTTTGACTAGTTGCAAGCGCCATATGCATGCGGATAGTCGGTTGATAATATCAACACCAAACCCCTGGTACTGGCGTAATATTGTAAAGGCTTCTTTAAATACTGAAGTCTATAATAATCCCGAGCACACGTGCTGGCTTTGCCCTAGAACCCTTCGCCAACTCTTGAGTCGACATGATATGACGATTGGGGAAATACAGTTTGGTTCGAGATACATGAGGGATCGCTTGATGCCATTGCCACGTGGTCTTAAGCATACGAGTTTCCATGCGGAGGTGTATTTGACCTAGTGAGTCTTAACGGAGCTCCAGCCAATCTCACGAGATCACTAGGGTTAAAAACCATATAATCTACAAACATGGACATGATTTTTCTCCTCGGACTAAGGACTATCCTCCTAGTCTTCGGTATGAACGAGCTTTTTCCGCCATTTAAGTGGAGCGATTCTTATGAGAGAGACGCTTGCTTGGAACTTGTCATTAATCGTTCGTATATGTGCCTTACCCTTGGCTGTACTCTTGCGGGATAGATTCATCCCCATTCCAGAGTGATGAAAATTCTCTATATCCTTCCTGAGTTTCCACCTGGCTTTGGTGGTGGTATAGCCACAGTTTATGGTCAGCTTCTCTCGCGCCTGCAGTCCTCTGGCTGTGACATTACTGTTCTGTTGGTTCGTCAGGACTGTCTTGATCAGGTCTGCTACCTCTGGAAAGGTGTTTCTGTTGTGCCCCTACAAAGTTATTATCTTCAGCGAGCTAAGGATGCGCTAATTGCTTGGAGAAACCAGTCATTTCTTTATAACTTCCTTCCTTTCGCCTGGGCAGCATGGGAGCAGGCCTCAGCCATGGGCCACTTTGATATTGTCGAAGTAACAGACTGGGCGTTGCTGTTCTTGCCTTGGCTTGTTAACGAACGAACACTCCCCGTTGTTGTTTCTCTTCATGGCAGTTGTGGTCAAGTGGATTGGCACGGAAATCCTTCCTGCCGCCACGGAGAAGGACAGCTCGTGCGTTTGATTGAAGCTGCTTCGTTACCTTTGGCTGATGGCCTGATTGCAAACAGCATCACCAATTCTGAATTCTGGCGTCGCCAATGTGGGGTCGTGACCCAAATGATCCCACCCATCTTTGAACCATTGTCATCATCTTCTAAGCTGCGTCAATTGCCACAGTTGGACATCAAAGCTGCTCCTGTCCTGCAAGGTGTAGTCGTGGGACGACTCCAGAATTGGAAAGGGCCTGCGCTTCTTTGTGAGGCACTCCGTTTGGCACCTATGGTTCAGATCGATTGGATTGGCCAAGATACATCTTGGGAGGAGCGTGGCATCTCCACCGCATCCCATTTGCGTGAAAAGTATCCTGATATCATTGATCGTCAACTGCACTTTGTCGGTCCTCTACCACCCAGTGACGTACAGCGGCGAATCCTTGACGCATCTTTCCTGTGTATCCCATCTCTTTGGGATGTTTTTAATGTGACATCACTTGAAGCGATCATGCTTGGCACGCCTGTGATTTGTTCAACTGAGGCGGGAGCATCAATGTTATTTGAAGATCAGATTTCCGGATACCTTTTTGATCCCAGCCTTCCTTCCTCGTTAGCAGATCGACTTCAAATCATCAAAGATTCGTCTGGTATGACCCAACAGCTTATGGCAAAAAGAGCCTTCTCAAATTTAAGTAAGTTGACGATTGATTGTGCTCCAATAGCAACCTATATGCAACTCTACGGTGATCTTGTCCAGTCTTTTTCTACACCGAAATCAAGTGAGTGGCTTGCTTCACTTATCGCTTACCATGATGACTTGCCGCCCAACGAGAACTCTCATTCTGCCGCACGGGCTGTTAAGGCAATCAGAAAGGGGTGTGCTAAAATCTTTAAAAAAAGCGAAGGTCTGTTTAAAAGATGAGCAAATATCAACTTGGCTTCAGTACTTGTTGTCATCAGGAGGGCTTGCCATTGGTTCGGGGGACGATTGCAAGCATTCGCGCATTTGCTCCTGAGGCACCCATTTGTTTATTTACAGATGGCGATTTTGATGTTAGCAGGTTGGTCAAGGCATATGATCTGATTCACATTCCTCGTGCGGCCATTAAATCGCCAGAGCTGAGATCACGAAGCTTTGGGTATTTGACCAAGATGCTCGTCCATTGGGAGGTTCCATTTGAGCGTGTGATTCATGTTGATTGTGATGCGGTTCTCTGGGGTGATATTCGACAAAACCTACCCGAGGGTGACTGGGACTATGTCTATAACGAGCCTCATGAGATCATTACAGCTGAGGTCATGAAAGGTCAATACTTTGATCCTGACTCCCAAGTACTTCGTTCCGTTCTGAACAGCTTTAACTGGCGAGATCTGCCATTTTTTAACGCCGGTGTTTTTGCCTGTCGTGTGGGAGCCTTCTCATTTGATGAGTACATGAGTTATGTCGAGCTTTTCGAAAAGAGCCCTCGCTCTTTTCCAACTGTTGATCAATCAATTCAAAATCTCATGGTGTTTAAGGGATTGGCATCAGGGTCTCTTATCGTCAAGCAAGCACATCTGCAAACCGTTGTTCCCGTTTGTGATCCCCATGAGCTGGACCGTCGGTTTCAGATTAGGAATGGTCAGCCTGTCTTGAACGCTAAACCTACAGTTATCCATTGGGCAGGACCCAAACCCTACCTGCTCACCAAGCATCCCTTCTCGCGGCCAATGACATATTTTCGTACGAAAGCTCTGCATAAGTCTGGTCTCCCCACATTCATTCCTCCGGCGGCAGCACTCTTTCTCGATGAGATGCGTTGTCGCCAGTTCCCCAGGTACAAACGGAATATAGTATCCACTTTGAGAAAGATCGTCAGGCGTGTATCTGCATAAATGGTTGCACTCACTGTCATCATCCCAGCTCTTAATGCAATGCCTTACTTACCCCAGGCATTGGCATCACTTCAAGAGCAGACCTTCAAGGACTTTGAAGTTATTCTCTGGGATAATGGATCGACTGATGGTACTGTTGAAGAGGCCTTAAGTTGGATTCCCAATCGCTTGCCTGGCCGTGTCGTCAGCAACGAGCCATTACCTCTCCATCTTTGCTTGACCCGTATGGTTGAACAGGCAACGAGTACCTATTTGGTACGGATGGATGCCGACGACATCTGCGTTCCGCATCGACTAGCTAGCCAGTTGGAAGTCATCGCTTCAGACATGAGACTGGCGGTCGTTGGCTCATTGTCCCACGAGATTGACAATTTAGATGAACTCTTACCCAATCCGATTTCTTATCCTTTTGAATATGCTGACCTCCTCGGAGCGTTCTTGACCTGTAATGCGATCCTTCATCCCGCGGTGATATTCCGACGTGATGTTGTGATTGCCTCGGGAAATTACAGTCCATGTCCAGCTCCTTGTGAGGATTTTGATCTTTGGCTTAGGGTTGCAAAAAACCATCACCTTGCCAATATGTCTAGCAAGTTAATCTATTACAGAATTCACGAGCGTGGGATTATCAGTTCAATGCGTGAGAGGGGAGTTTTGGAGGAGCCAAATCTCCGTTGTATTCAACGGCATTGCTTTGACTTGTTTGGTCTCTCTCCACAGCAGTATGCCATCCTCCGCAGGAAGGCGTCTCCTTGCAGTGCTGTCTACCTTCTTCCGGTTGCTTCCAAGATCGCCCGTCGTGCTGACGTATCGCTTTTTCGTGTCCTTAGCTCATCTGCTTTCCTCAACTCAGCTCGTTGTCTGACATCACGATCCGATTTGTTTTCCCGTGTAATTTGGCGGGCATGTGAACAGTTCCTTTCTGCATGATGAATGTTTGTGTAGTCGTTCTTAATTGGAATGGCCAAGGTCATTTGTGCGACCTGCTCGAAAGTCTGCGCTTGGCTAAAACAGTCTACGAGGATGTCTCAGGTGCGCGCTGCCGTTTGGTTGTTCTTGATAATCCCGGTCCTACAGATGATGCCTCCTGGATCCGGCATCACTTTCCTGATATCGAGATTGTACAGGCCCCCAAAAATGATTTTCTTTTTTCCTATAATTGGTTGGTGCCTCAACTTGAGGAGCCGTATCTTGTCCTTCTCAATAATGACTTGCGAGTTGACCCTCACTTCCTGAAGCCCCTACTTGATCCTTTTATTCTGAATGATGATATCTTTGCCACATCCGCAAGAGCTCTCAGTTGGGATGGCCTAGAAGAGAATGGCGGAGCCTTTTATCTTGCCGGAAAGTCTGGTTGGTTTTGGCCCCAGATGTACAGCAGTCAGACAATTGTCCCTACTCTCTTCGCTGTCGGTGGATACATGGCGATTGACCGCCAGAAGTTTCTTTCCCTGGGTGGTTTCGACCCGTTGTTTTATCCTGCTTATGGAGAGGATTATGATCTCTGTTTACGAGGATGGGAAAAGGGGTGGCAATCGTTGTTTATTCCTGCCAGTATTGTTTATCATAAGGAGGGTGCCTCTTGGAAGATTGGTGATCGACGGGAGCGCTTCTTTAGTCTTTCTGGACTGTTAATTCTTGACCGATACTTCTCCAGTCCATCCTACCGAGTGGGTCGAACCCTCCATCTCCTGAGACAAATGTTGAAGCCCAATATGGCTTGGTCTGTTCTGCAAACATGGTTGGCTGCTCGACGACGTTGGTTGAACTACCAAGGTCGTCGCCGGATACCGTTCTGCTTTCCCTCAGCCGAGACGTGGAGAGGAAATCTTCCTTAATCAAATGACCAAGGAGAATCTTTTGCATTACCTCAGAAACCCTGGTGAACTAGTATAGTGCTAACGGTTGTTCTTCCGGTTTATAATAGGGAGCAGATTCTTCCACAGACCCTCGCTAGTCTCCTCCATCAGACACTGCCGGCTGATGAAATCCTTGTCATCGATGACGGCTCAACCGATCGCACGGCGGCATTGGCAGAGAGCTATCCGTCTCCTGTGCGAGTGATTCGACAGGCCAACCAAGGTCCTTCAGCCGCGCGTAATCGGGGGCTTGCGGAGGCCAAGGGTGATTGGGTACATTTTTTCGACAGCGATGATCTGGCTCTACCCAATCTGCATGCTGCTCAATTGTCGGTCGTTGAGCAATCAGGAGCAGACATCGCCTATTCACCAATCGTTAAATGTGCCATTTCTGAGCATGGCATCCGACCCACTGGCCAGATTCAGCAATATAGAGGATTGCCGAGCGGAAATCTTGTGCGTGCATTGCTTACCAATTGGTCCGTCCTGCCAATCTGTAGTCTGATACGTACAAGTCTCGCTAGACAGGTAGGCGGCTTCCCTAGTGAGCTTCGTGTTGGTGAAGACCAATTCTTTTTCTTGCGCCTCCTGCTGGCTGGAGCTCAGGTTGTGCATTCCAAATCATCACTGGTGCTTTATCGTGCCGATAACGTTGACAAATTGAGTGATAGTGCTTCGAATCAAACCTTCTTGCATCATTGGGCGCACTTTCTTCTTCTCGCACGTCAAGAGTGTCTCCGCTCAGGATTCGATCCAGCAATCTGGTTCGACTACCGTTTGCGGGTTTGGGATGCACGTGTCAGCCTTGCCGCTCAATCGCAGAGCTGTGATCCACTTCTCTTGGCGGCTTTGCGGCAGGTTGAGATGCGAAGTCCTTGGCCTCAGTGGTTTTATCCCCTGCGTCGCATGATCCGCCGCAAAGGAGGCGGGTTGACCTGGCGTATGTTTGGTCGGCGTGCCCATCGCTGTTATCGAACTGCGCCTGTTAGCCCAGGCCAATTGAGCGATATCCAGAGCCTGTCTACAGTGCTGTCTCTGACGTCGTCTCAACGGCACTCAATCTAATTCAAACCCCTCACCTTTGGATCTCGATTGACCTGCCTACTTTGTGCCGAGCCCTTTTACATCGCAGAGACTGATGAGTTAGCTTCAATTCTCAGCACAAGGCTCTGTGTCACTGCCTGTGTCGATCAACCTCTTGCATCGTTTAACCCGCCACCGTATTGATCGGATTTCTATGACCAAAATCGCTTTGGTTGAGCAGGATCTTAAATCGCTCTTGAGCCATCATTATGAATATGCAAAATCACTTTCCAGAGCTGCTACTGAAGCAAGCATATCCTTTCTCATTCTAGGGAATATTGAAGCGGCTGCTAGCGTCTGCAATAACGGTGTCCTTCCGGTGCTTAGCCACGGGCGCCTAAGTAGAAGAAAACGCACTCGCCTTGGCCTGCTAACAAAAATTGATTTTCTTGTCAATAACTACTACTGCTACATCGACCTGCTTCGGTTCCTAAAAAGAAATGGCCCATGTGACTGTCTGTTCTTTCCAACGGCATCACATTATCAGCTATTCGCCATATGGCTGCTCTTTTTATTTCACCCTAAGCTCGCTCGAAGTGCAGTTGTATTCTTTGTTCAACAATGTACCATTTGGCCATTGACAGAATCGCGACCAATTCTTGACAAGGTAGCAGGAATACTTCGTTTGCAGCTCAAACTTCTTGCGCCAATGGTCAGAAAGCGTCGTATTGTCCTCGCAGTTGAGACCCCAGTAGCGCGTGAAGAATATCAACAACTGACGGGATTAAATTTTCAACTATGGGGTCATCCTGTACAGGTTCAACCTTCCTCGATTTCGCCCGATTCTCAACGGATTGTCTTTGCTTCTCTTGGACCTGCACGCTTTGAAAAGGGATCTGATATTCTCCTTCAGGCCATTGAGCTGTGCATAAATGAGCCCCTCTTTGACCAGGTCTTTTTTATCGTCCAATGGCCCGGAGATTTTGACCTCCCCGACGGCAGCACTCAAACCATCCCAAAGCATCTTGTGTCCCACGGGAGGGTTCGTTGGCTTACTCAGCCACTGGATCATGACACCTACATCAATCAGCTTGTGCATTGTTCTGCTGTCATCTTGCCGTACAGACCTTGTGCATATTATGGACGGCTATCGCGAGTTTCCATCGAGGCTGCCGCTTCCGGAATTCCGATTATTGCTACACGGGGAACTCACGCAGAGTCTGTTATTGGGAATCATGGAGCTGGTGTCGTCATGGAAGATGCATCAGCATCGTCATTGATTGATGCTATGGCAACGTTTATCCGTGAACGAACTCTGCTCGTCGCTGCGGCCCGTGCCGCAGCCGCGGAGGTATCTCATCTGAATTCGCCGACGACTTTTTTGCAAACGATCCTTCGCACCGTGGGACGATGATGTTCTTTGGTCTCGGATTGTCTGAATAGGTTTAGCTCCTGTTGGAATACGAATCACCTCCCGGCTAGTCCTTACACAGCACACACTATCCTCGAAGAGCCACGCGCAAATTCTCTTTACGCATTTGGATGGCAATTCTTCCATTCTCCTTTGTGATTTGTCTGATTTGAATATTGATGATTCTTTTGCTTGGTTCGCCATGGCTTTCCTAGTACATGTGGCTTGATTATCTCTGCATGCAACCGATCCTGTCGGATGTCTTGTCACACCGTTCATGCTCTAGCGCTCCCATCATCAAGTCACTCGTCGGAGCATTTACCGGCCTGTCGCCAAAAAGCAAATTCCCCTGCTTATTGACCCCTTTGGGGAATGATCTGCATGGCATCTGATGCTTGTGATCAACTTGTACGCTAGTTCTCTTATTGGTGATTCCTCCTCATCGTCCTGCTTTTATTTCTTTTTATGAGCCAGTCATACGCATCTTCATCGATTCCTATCTGTCGAGGTCTTCTGTCTCCGCGAGTTGATGTATGATTGGAAATTAGTAAACCAAACGCGAGCCCCTGCTGATATCTGGACTCATTCAGTTTTGACCACATCGCAGGGGCTAAAACTTCTTCATCCAACTTCCGAACATTTTCTCCTATGAAACGCTCACCCTTTGCCCCATCGGCGTCAAAACAACTCAAGTTCTTGGTAAAAAACTCAATCAAGAGGGGTCCCTATTTCACCTACTGCTATTTAAGGTCGCGATCCCCATTGATTTATAGATGGCGTAATCCCTTCGCTCATCAACCTCTTCAAGAAGTGCCTGTTCATATCTTGGTAGGCAATGATCAATTCAAGATGTCACTCTGGATGCTGGTTTCCTTTTTCCAGATGACACGCAAGAACTGGAAGGTCTTTCTTTACGACGATGGTACCCTGAAGTCAAATGCGAGGCAGCGCCTCGCTCAACTTGGAATCGCCACAGAAGTTATTGATCGGAAGGTGGCTCTCACCCAAGCAGAAAACTCCCTCCGTCAGTTTCCCATCTGTTTGCAAGTATTCAAGGATAATATTCTCGCAACAAAATTCTTTGGGCCCTTAATCTTTGGCGATTCTCATAAGTACCTTGTGCTTGACACTGACCTGCTATTCTTTCGTGAACCATTGGAAATTATCAGCTGGACACAGTCGAGTCTTGATGATCTATACTTCAATATGGATGTCGAAGATTGGTCTCAGGTAGACAATAATACCTGCCTATCCAGGCTAGGTTTTAAATTGTGGCCAAAAGTCAATTCTGGTCTTTGCTGTATTAGTCGTAGTGCGATTGATCTCCGCGATGCCGAGCATTTCTTGGCGGATAACGACCTATACAAAACATCCGACCCCTGGATGCTGGAGCAAACACTTTTCGCTCTTCATGCATCAAAGCATAATTTGGGAGGTCTCTTGCCAGACACCTATGAAATCAGTCTGGGTGTAAACGCTTCACCTAATTGCATAGTCCGACATTATGTCGGAAAAGTCCGTGATCGCTTCTACACCGAAGGTTGTAGTCGCATTCAACGCGAACTATCTATTTGAACTCGACACCAGATCTCCTCATGGTGCAACCTTGTCCATTGGCAACTCCACCTACGACAAGGACCATGGAAGCCAGACCTGACTCGGACCCCTAGACTGCTCACAACGTAAACACCTTATTCTCTTGACTCAAGCCTGTCCCCTCTGCGGCAGCCAAGGCAAACAAGGTCGCACAAAAACCGGCAAAGAACTTTTGAATCTCTATGCGACTTATCTTGGCAAGCCATTTCCACAAGAAGCATTTGGACTTCCAATGGAAGCCACAATCTCTGAAATATGTTTGTCCTCAAGATACACTCGTGTGGTATAGTCCTGCATGGATGGGAGACGGCGACTTCTACAAGACCCTAGCCAGTCTCTACCCTTGGTATTATCAATCAGATACATGGGATAAGGTTGAGTGTATTTGCCAGTTGCGACTATTGGTTCCAGATTGGGTTGGGGAGGTTGGTGCAGGTGATGGCGGGACTCTCAAGTCTTTGCAGCCGTATGTACCCATGTCCTGGGTATTGAAATCAATCCAGCTGCTGTCGAAACTGCCCAGCAAGATGGCCTTACTGTGTATTCCCCCTGCAACCTTCCTCCCAGGCCTAATGGCTGCGGTGTGCTGTACTTACTCCAAACTATTGAGCATCTCCGAGATCCGATTGCAACCTTAAAAAGCTATACACAGCACTTTACTCCAGAATACCTTGTTATCAGCGCTCCTTGTTCGGAGGCCATGTTGGGTCTGACGTCCGATCCTTTATCTTGGCCCCCCATCATGCGTCTGCTTGGAATGAGGAGTCGATTCGTCATTTGGGGGCATAACTTAATTATAATCTCATCCAGCCGAAGTGGAGCCCTCTTACCTTTGATCTGTTCCTTCAAATGACATCTCGGGAGGTCGGTGGTCAAATTCCCGGCTGTTTTCCTTTCCCCCGCAACCGCCTTAGCAAGCTTCTTTTCATGCGCGGTCAAAGACTCGGGATCAAACGGTTACAATATGGACACTCCATCTTTTGCCTTCTCCAGCGAGCATGACCAGCTCGTGACTTACGGCTTGTTCCTTTTACCCGCCCTTGCCTCGTAATATTCTTCCATGCATTTTCGATTCATTACCACCATGGACACAGCGCCCTGGGGTGGTTCCGAAAACCTTTGGAGCCAAACGGCGAGGTGCCTGAGGCAACAAGGGCATAAGGTGACGGCATCTGTGCATGGTTGGGAAACAACCCCACCGCAGGTGCTTGACCTACAGGGAAGTGGTGTTGAGATATACCAACGTAGCCCATTTAATGAGGACGTCCTTCGACGCTGGAAGCGTCGTCTTTCTGGTCGTCCTTTTTGCGATCTTTCGGATCACTTCTTCCAGGAGTGGTTGGTCAGTGATTCCCCTGATCTGGTTTGTTTTAGTGATGGCCGTGTGGCATCCCGCCCCGATTGGGGCCATCGTTGTCGTCAAGCAGGTATTCCCTATGTAAATCTTTCACAGGCGAATAGTTCCAGTTTCTGGCCAGATGATCCTTACCTTCAATCAACTAGGAATTTCCTTCTGCAAGCGCTCAGGTGTTTTTTTGTTAGCCACTCCAACTGGAATCTTTGTGAGATGCAAATTGGACATCGCCTTGTGTGTGGAGAGGTCGTCAGAAATCCCTTCTCCGTCCCTTTTGCTGTTGCCCCATCCCGCCGCCCACCCAATCAGTTTGCTTTAGAGCTGGCTGCTGTTGGTAGGTTGGAGCCTGTATCAAAGGGACAAGATCTTCTCTTTTCTGTACTTGCCCAAGAGAAATGGCGGGATCGTTCATGGCGATTATCTCTCTTCGGTTCGGGCACGGCTGCACAATCTCTTCAAGACCTGGTTCATTTCCTTGGATTGGATTCCCATGTCTTTTTTCGAGGTTATACGCATGACATCGCAGATCTATGGAATCAGCACGACATCCTTGTTCTGCCTTCTCGACATGAGGGGTTACCTATTGCAGCCGTAGAGGCCATGATGTGTCATCGGCCAGTCATGGCAACTGACGTCGGAGGGAATAGGGAAGTGATCAAGGATGGTGAGACTGGCTTCATCGCTGAGTCACCATCTTTTGCTGCTCTTGACCGAACCCTCGAGCGAGTCTGGCAGGAGAAAGATCGCTTGCATCAGATGGGCCTTCAAGCCGGACAATCCATCCGAGAGCTGGTTCCTCCCCGACCAGAGGAGGAGTTTTCGCACAGGCTTGTGGACCTTTTAACGAAACCATAGGACACCATAGTGAATCCATCCAATTTTAAAGAGAGGCCTACGGAGTGAGAATCCTAATTCACTGTCCATCTAGCAATGGAGGAATTGCTGAATATGTAAACGCCCAAGCGGAGTCATTTGTCAGGCAGCATCATGACGTCTTGCTTCTCTGCCCACGGGACTACCTCGAAGGAAGGTGTCTGCACTACCCGGTCTTGAGAATCTATGGCAGCCTAGCTCGACCTAAGAAGTCGAATCATGCGGTCCTCCGGAGACTTGATTTAGTCGGGCGTCTCTTGATCTACCTTGCGACTTATTGGCAGCTGTTTGTGATGATCATTCGCAAACGACCTGATTTCATTCTTTTTGATAGCTATATTGAGTACCTGTCTCCAATATGGATATGGCCCCATTTTGTACTGGCGAAGTTTTTTGGTGTTCGATATGTCGCAAATCTCCACGATCCTGTGCGTGATTTTGTTGTTGGCCCCCGTTGGTGGCATTCTCTCTCGGTCAAGTTAGGATACTGGCCGATGAGCATCTGTGTTGTCCATCAGCGACCAGTTGACAATACAATCATTCCATCCCATGTGACCGTGATCGAGGTGCCACACGGTCTTTATACGCTGGCACCGAGTCTAAATTTGTCCTCGGTCCAAGTCAGACATGATTGGGCAATCCCCTTGAATTCACCCGTTTGCCTTTCGTTTGGATTTATTCGTGACAACAAAAATCTGGATTTACTCATTCGTGCACTGGTCAACGTCCCAAATGTCTATCTTGTTGTGATTGGCCGTGCACAATCATCTCTGAATAAGCCACTACAATATTATCGAGATTTGGTCGTCACAGTTGGAGTCTCCTCCCGAGTTATTTTCCGTGAAGAATTTGTTTCTGATCAAGACATACCTGCTGTTTTTTCTGCATCAGACTTCGTGGCGTTGACCTACGATAAAACTTTCCATTCACAAAGTGGGGTACTGAACCTTGCTGTCAGAGCTCGTAAGCCAATTCTGGCTTCATCTGGGGAAGGTCCACTGCGATCGGCTGTGCTCCGATACCGCCTGGGTGAATTTGTTGAACCTGATGACCAAAAAGCCCTAGAACGAGGAATGTCAACACTTGCACGTCGGTCCGTGGCCCCATCCAGCTCAGATGAACCCGATTGGGAAGGATACGAAGCTTTCGCTTCTTGGGATGCCAACACGGCCAGCATCGTTTCTGAAGTCTCCACACTCAGCGCCGCTACGAAATCGCGATTCCACAAGTCATATCCTTTTTCCGATTCAGACAACCGTCGTCACTGAAGGTAGATTGTCATGAAGTGGACCACAATCCAGTTGGGTTCTCGAGAACATTACGCCATCCCACGATCCCTCCATCGAGCTAGTAGTTTGCGGGCTCTTATTACCGATGCCTGGTTTGGCCAAACCACGGCTAGCTTACTCCGACCATTTGTCCCATCGTTAGCTGGAAGGAGTCATGCAGATCTCCCCCGCGCGAGGGTTTTTCAGAATACTCTGGGCAGGTTAATGACTGATAGGAGGCTGAAAACCCTCAAATTATCTGAATGGCAGACCATCATCGAACGTAACCGTTGGTTTGGCCATTGGGCAGCGAAAACCCTTCAACGAATTGAGAGTGAAGTCGTTTTTTCCTATGCCTATGTCGCAAAACTTCCATTTCTTGAGGCTAAACGGCAAAATGCCAGTTGTATCCTTGGCCAGATTGACGGAGGCCCACAAGAAGATCTTCTTGTCAAAGAGCTGACCCATGGTTACCATCATCTCGGTCTGCCCGATGTTCACGCCCCGGCACCTGAATCCTATTGGTGTCAATGGCGCGATGAAATCGCTTTGGCCGATAAAATTATTGTCAATTCCCACTGGTCCAGATCACTGTTGTGTAAGGCGTCAGTTCCCGAGGATAAAATCGTTGAAATTCCTCTCGTCTACGCAGCGCGCTCCTCACCCCTGCTACCTTCCCATACAAAAGCTTCTACCGATATTCATAGAAATCATACCAAAACCGGGAGGCTACAGGTCTTATATTTGGGAAGCTTGATCTTGAGGAAGGGACTTGGCCAGTTGCTGGCTGCGATTACGTCACTCCATGGGGAGGCAATTGATTTCACCTTTGCTGGACCAATCGGCATCTCTATCCCTGATCACATCCTTGCCATGTCAAAT
Organism: Cyanobacteriota bacterium; assembly: GCA_046340755.1. Classification (GTDB taxonomy): domain Bacteria; phylum Cyanobacteriota; class Cyanobacteriia; order PCC-6307; family Cyanobiaceae; genus Cyanobium. The sequence goes on along the minus strand of JBKDSY010000234.1, from coordinate 47,472 downwards.
GTTACCTTCCTTGGCCCGGTCGACAGCCTCACAGCAACATCCCTATATCAGCGAGCGGATGTGTTCCTGTTCCCCACCTTGTCTGACGGTTTTGGGCTGACTCAGCTTGAAGCTTTGGCTCAGGGATTGCCCGTGATTGCATCCCAACATTGTGGACGGGTTGTCGATGATCGCGTGAACGGGTTGCTTCTCGAGGAAGTTACACCTGAAGCAATCTGCGCGGCGATTCTAATCCTTCATCGTGACCGTGAACTTCTTGAACACTTACGCTCAAATGCAGCTGTGCCTGAGAAGTTCACGCCAGGACATCTCATTGATTTCCTGCGAGCCCTCGAATGAGTTTTGATCTAATCTTCAAGCCAATCCCTTCTTTTCGTCTCTCATTGACTGTTTTCCTCTGATGGTCTCACTGGGATTTGCTATTGGCTTGTTCGTGATAACCCTGCTATCTCGCATTGTTTTTGATGATTCCCTGCAGATTATTGCTTATGCAATAGTCTTAGGCGCTCTGGTTGTAGACCTCCTCAGACAAGGAAGGCTCACCAATCTTGGAGCATTTCTTTTGTTGGCATTCATCCTTTACGGTATTCGCCCCTTATATATTCTTGTCGAGGATGATCGCGACCTGATTTACTCCATGATGGGGAGAGTGCCGATATTACCTGTTGTGTCGCGTGGCATGTACATTGCAGTCATTGCCATGCTTACTATTTGTGTTGGGCATGCGGTTGCCAGGATTCAATGGCCCCTTAGGCCCTTCCGGTCCTTAAAGGGTGTACCCATTCAGGCTTACTTTCCTAAGCCAACACAGGCAGGAGCCTCGGCCCTTCTCGCTTTTCAATTTCTGTGTCTTCTCTTCCTTATGGGCCTCCGCGCCCGTGGGCTTTCGATCTACACAGCTGATGCTGGGGCATATTCTTACCTTTTTCCTCAAGTCTTGCAGGCCGCGCAGATTTTTCCATTGGTTGTTTTCGCCTATAACAAGAATAAGTCTGGTCCTGCTGGTCAAATCAGGTTTGGTATCTCCTTGGCATTGTTTGCCCTGTTTACATTCTATATGAAGGACTTAAGTATGTTTCGAAGCTTTTATCTTACGGGAGCGATTTGTGCTGTCATTGCTGTTCTCCATTCTCAACGCGGACGTGTGGCCTACTGGATTCTGGTCTTGCCAGTCCTATACTTGTTGCCAGCATTCAGAGCCTTGGGAGAAACTCGTTTTCTTGGCGCGGATGAAGCGTTTACTGTTGCTTTTGAGGTTATGAGAAGCTTCTCATTTGAAAAATGGTGGGAATTCTTTAATGCCAAAGGTGACATGAATGTCTTCGATACTCTTGTGGCCGGTGTTCATAGTGCTCCTCGTTTCTATCCCTACATCCAAGCCTGGTTTTATGCCTTTGCCCATTTTATCCCCCGTGCGTGGTGGCCAGCCAAGCCTGAACGGGGCATGTTGGTTGATATGTCCTTTACTCAGGGCGCTCCACACTCTCCCGGCCTTGCAGGTTTTTACTATCTTGATGGCGGCTTTCTCTGGATGCTTCTTTCTTGCTTCGTGACTGGCATGATTTTGTATGCGTTGGACCGTTGGTTGTTCACCATGCGCCCAGGCTATCTCCGATCCACACTTTTTGGAATTGTCGTCATAAACTCTCTTTACGCTACCAGGGGTTATCTACACTTTACGATCATTCAATACGTATTTATGATTGTGCCTGTCCTCCTCCTTGCCTGGGCTGTGGCCAAACTCCGACTCATACCGGTCCCCAAATTTAGAAGGATCTGAATGTGCGTTACGATTTCAAGCCAGGATCATCCCTTCAATCGCCACACCCTGATCGCATTCCATGATCGAGAAAGTTTACGCCGTTTGTTTTGGCCAGTACGGTCCTTACCACCATGCCCGAGTTTCTGCCTTGCAGGCTGCGGTTGAATTGCGCAATGAGCAGCTGTCTTTCACTGCACCGAGTGCCATACGTGTATTACCCGTGCAGATCTCCGCGACGACCCGCTGTGGATCCTGGACAGATGATGCTTCGGAAATAGGCGGTAAATGTGTGGGTTTGAGGACCCTCTGCGAACAGTTGGAAGACGAGGTCGATCCCAAGGTTGTTTATTTGAAGGCCCTACGCTTATTTCGGGCTCATCACGTTGAACTTGCTTTTCTGCCCAGTTATTCACCTGCCCGTTTGTTGGCTCTGTTTGCCGCTGCAAAAACTCTTGGGATTCGTACTGTTATGATGAATGAAAGCCATGCCGGCACGGATCGTGCTCGTGGGTGGAAGAAGCAACTCAAGCGACAGATCGTAAATCGTTTTGATGCAGCTCTTGTTGGCGGCGAACCACACAAGCGATATTTCTCCAGCCTGGGCATTCCCGCTACGAAAATCTTTACTGGATACGACGCCATTGATAACCTCTATTTCGTTCGGCGCTCAGCCGAAGTGCGTGCGCAGGGAGATGCCTACCGAAGTCAGTATGGACTTCCCCAGCATTATTTTCTGAGCATGGGCCGAATGGTCGAGAAGAAGAACCTCTTTACACTTTTGGAAGCCTATGGTGAGTATGTGCAGTCTGCCCTTCGCGATCAACGGGGGCATGGCGCTTCATCAAGTCCACCCTTCTCTCTGGTTTTCGTTGGCAGTGGCGAAGATGAGGAGCGCCTGGAATCAACCGCTCAGGGCATGGGTCTACGCACGTTTAATCGCCGCGCAGCTGGACCCACCTCTACACCTGAGCGCCTGAATCCTCCGAGTCGCGAACAAGATCCTGACCTTGCACGTGGCTCCGTTTTCTTCTATGGCTATCGTCAACTCGATGAAAATCCCATCTTCTATGCTTTGTCCGAGGTTTTCATCCTGCCGAGCAAACAAGAAGAGTGGGGTCTTGTCGTGAATGAAGCCATGGCCTCATCCCTGCCAGTTATCGTCTCTCGAACGGCCGGTTGCGTCGAAGACCTGCTTCCCTTGGCTGTACCTTCTCAAGGACAACCAGTAGAGGAGCGAGGCAACGGTTATGTGTTCGATCCAACCTCCCCCGCAGCCCTCGCTGAAGCATTGAGTCGAATTGCCGTTGCTTCTTCTGTCCACAAGGAACGCATGGCCGTGTCTTCCAGAGAGATTGTGTCTCGATACAGTTGTGAAGAGTTTGCCCGCAAGGCCCTCTTGGCGGCTGGGGCCGCTCTTGCATGAATGACCATGCAAACCCGCCTGGATTGGTTCGATTCACGTCATGGTTTGGTGCGTGGCAGACCTAAAGCAGTTGAGGCCACTTGGTATCTACTGAAGTGTGGCTTTTTCCTTACCCCACTACCCTGGCCTTCAGGCCTGAAAGTCTCGCTACTTCGACTCTTTGGGGCCAAGGTGGGTCAGGGTGTGGTGATCAAACCCCGCGTCAACATCCATTTCCCCTGGAAGCTACAGATCGGTCATTACTCGTGGATCGGCGAAGAGGCGTGGATCCTTAACTTTGAGCCCGTGACGATCGGATCCCACGTCTGCATATCGCAGCGGGCCTTCCTCTGTGCCGGCAACCACAATGCGCGTGACCCTGCATTCTCCTACAGGAATGCCCCCATCACCATTGCGGATGGTGCTTGGATTGGCGCCTGCTCCTTTGTCGCCCCCAACATCAGTGTTGGAGCTGAAGCCCTGATCCGCGCCGGTTCCATCGTGACAACTAACGTGGAAGCCAATGCCGTCTATGCCGGTAACCCAGCCACCCAGATATCGGTGCGGTGGAAAGTCTAGGCCGTGGCTTCGATGCAATGGCATGAGTGTGCGGCGCCCCCGATGCGCTGGTTTCAGCTGCGTGACGCTTTGCTCTTCGTCGTACATACGCCTGCCCTTCTCTTGACCCTGTTGGGGTTTGGGGTGGCAGTCGTGGGTCGTGTCCTCCGGTTGCCACGGCTGTGGAGCATGGTGGCAGCCGTTCTTTTCCCCCTGCTGGCGAGCCTGATGTACAGCCCCTCGGCCACTGCCCTCCTTTCCACCTGGTTGCGACAGCAGATCCCTTCTCCTTCCCCGCCCCTTGCTGCGTCTCCCGTCGTTGTCTTGGTGGGACGTGGCCCTGCGATTGCCGAGGCCACCACCCAGGTGGCCGCATCCCAATTTCAGCTTCGGGGTGCAAAGGCCGTGTATGTCTCTGGTGACTTGCGCTCCACGGCCCAGCGATTGCTCGACCTGGGCCTGCCTCCCGGCCGCGTGTTTGGAGACTCTTGCGCCCGAACCACCTGGGAAAATGCCAAACTCACTAACGACTGGTTGCGCAAGAACCATCCGGACGCTCCAGTTCTGCTGATTACCGATCCGTGGCAGCTTCCCCGGGCCACCAGAGCCTTCCTGCATGTGGGATTGAACGTCACCCCCTTGCCGGTGGAGCCCCCCCTTCCTTCCCGCGAGCGGAATCGTCTGGCCCTTCGGGAGACGGCAGCCACGCTGTTGTATTTCCTTCAGGGGCGCCTCTAGACCCTGAGACCAAGGTCTGCAATCTGCGCTCCAGGTCCCTTAACACGGCCTCGCGTCCGAAACGTTCCTCGGCCAGCTGCCGCGCCTGGGCCCCGAGGCGTTGGCGCAGGGCGGGATCTTCCGCCAGTCGTGCCAAGGCCTGGGCAAAAGCCCAGGGGTCCTCGGGGTCCACCCGCAGCCCTGCCTGTTCCGCCAGTTGGCCCAGTTCACTGGAGGCGGGGGAGCTGGCGACCACGGGCCTGCCGCTCGCCAAAATTCCCAACAATTTGGAGGGCAGCACCAGATCGGCTGCCCCCGCCTTTTGGGGTAGCAGGTGCACATCCGCCAGATTGAGCCAATCATTCATCTGGTCGGCTGGCTGCAGGGGCAACAACCGCACGTTGTCCATACCCGCGGTGGCCTCGGCCAGCTGATCCTTGGTGGGCCCCTCACCGGCCAGGAGCCAGATCAGGTTGGGCTGATCCGCCAGAAGTCGGATCACCTTCGCCAGGAGATCCAAACCCTGCTTTTTGTTCATGGAACCGGAGTATTGCAGCACCAGGGCTCCCTCCGGGAGGTTCAAAGCGCGCCGGTAGGGATTAGCCGCCCGTTCCTCGGAGCCTTGGGGCTGGATTGCCGCCAAATCCACCCAGTTGGGCAGCACCACGGCCCGGTGGGCGTCCACCCCCTTTTGGCAGACCCGCCGAGCCATGGCGCCGCTGATGGTGCTCACCCGTTCAAATCCCCGCAGGACTCTTCGCTCCCACCGTTCCGCCAGCCCCCGTAACCAGGCCCCCTGCAGGAGCCCCAATTCAAAGGCCGCATCCAACTCAAAGTCCTGAATGTGGAGCCAGCTGTGGCAGGTGGCGCCGCCCAGCCGGGAGAGCAGCAAGGCTCCGGGAGCGCAGAAGAAGGCGGGCGCGATGGTGAAGACCACATCGGGCCGCCACTGCCTGCGGGACCACAACACCGGCAGGCTTGACAGGGCAAAGCTGGCCAGATGGAGCAGGCGCGTCAATCCTCCAGGACGACGGGGCACCCATAGAGGACAGCGCCAGACGTCCACGCCAACCAACCATTGATGTTCGTAGGTGTTCCTGACGGTTCTGTCTTCATTCCCCAACCGCCAGCTCGGAAAATAGGGTTGCGCGGTTACGACACACACCGAATGCCCTTGTGCCGCAAGCCACGTGGCCAGTTCACCCGTGTACTTGCCAATGCCGACGGGTTCTGGTAGGAAGTTAATACCGTAAAGAAATATGCGCATCGTAAATAGATTTAGTTCCCAGGTTTGAGTCTTTGAATTCGATGAAGGTTAGCTCCGGGGCATTCATGGGTGGCTTTCTCCGTCTCCATGGCAAGGATTTGAATCGCTTGCTAAGGCTTTTAGACCCCTGCCTCCTGACGGCGCTGTTCATCTTTGTTCAGGGACCTTCCAGGCCTGACGAGTATACCTCCCCCCTGGCGGTCTTTCTCTTCATCGCCTTGATCCTGCCGACGGGAAAACTTTATCGCAGCTACCGCCAAAGCAGCCTTTGGATTCTATTGCGACGGGTGACTGTCAGTTGGGCTCTCGTGCTGACTTGTTTGTTGTTTGTTGCTTATCTCCTAAAGGTCTCTGCGTTTTACTCCCGGCAGGAAATGATTCAGTGGTCCCTGCTCGGCTGGGGAACGTTGTTGTTTTTGCATGTCGGTGGTCGCAAGCTGCTGCGATGGCATCGCGTGAGGGGTGGCAACACGCGCACGGTGATCTTCTGGGGTACACCATCCCAGGCCAGGGAATTTTCTCGCCGGCTGGAGCGACTACCCTGGATCGGGTTGCGGCTTGTGGCCTGGTTCCAGGCCCCTGGCTGTCTAGAGATCCCTTTGCCTTCCACCATGCTCCCCTGTTCAGGTGGGCTGTCGGAAATGCGGCAATGGCTCAATGAGAATGATGTCGATCAGATCTACTTTAGTTACATCTCTGCCACGGATTTGAGCTTGGTTGACGTGCTGCGTTTCTTTGGCGACACCTGCAAGCCGGTGTACTACCTCCCTGCCTGGGCCAACACCTCCATGCGATTTGAGGTGGATCAGCTTGGGGATGCTTTCACCATCAATCTGTGGGGGCAGGAGGGCTCCTTGATTGCCCACCACATCAAGCGACTTGCGGATGTGCTCCTGGCGTCCTTGGGCCTGCTGATCCTTTCGCCTCTGATGGTGATCATTGCCTTGCTTGTGGCTAGCACCAGCCCTGGACCGGTTTTCTTCCGCCAGGCGCGTTATGGGCTGGACGGGCGTCCGTTCCCCATGTTGAAATTCCGCACCATGCGAGTCGTGGAGGCCGGAACCACCCCGGGTTTGCGCCAGGCGAGTCGGAACGATCCCCGAGTCACCCCCATCGGTCGCATTCTGCGCCGCTGGTCGCTGGACGAGCTTCCCCAGCTCTTCAACGTTCTTGGGGGATCCATGAGCTTGGTGGGGCCCCGTCCCCATGCCGTGGAGCACAACGAGCACTACCGCCGCCTGATTCCCGCCTACATGCAGCGCCATCTCTTCAAGCCCGGGATGACCGGCTTGGCCCAAGTGGAGGGGTGGCGTGGGGAGACCGCTGAGCTGGAGGCCATGGCACGCCGTGTGGAAGCGGACCTGCGCTACCAGAGGGATTGGTCGCTGAGTTTGGATTTCATGATTCTTGTGCGCACCGTCTTGCACTTGCGCTCGCGCAATGCTTACTGAGCTGCCAGGGTGGGTCCTGTCCGTTGGATGGGGCCATGGCTCTGGAGCAACGGTGGCCCCGATCAGCCAGGGTCGTGGTAACGGCGGCCGTCGGAGCGATGGATGGCGGCGCGCCGTGCGGCCTGGCGGGTGAACTGGCTGACGGTGGGGTTGGCTTCCAAGGGATCAACATGGGCCACCTGTTGCCAGAGCTCGCGGGGAGCCCAGCGAACGCTGTGGTCGATCCGGTTGTGGCGCACCACATGGCACCAGTGCGAACAACCACATTTCGCGCAATAGAGTTCTTCCAGCCACTCGTTGCTCAACACCAAGACCGGATAGGCCTGGATCACGAGTCGCGACGCTTTGTCACTCATGCCCCTTTGCCGCAATTCTTCTGGCTCGAGAAGATGTAAGAAGTATTTGCGTCCATTTCCGAACACTCTCTCTGTTGGATGGGCTGGGCAGAGCAGCTGGCGACTTTTGGGCCTGCGCTTTCGGGTGAGGGGGGTTGGTTCCAGCATGGCTCCACAAGTCAGGAAAACATTCAGGTGGAAATGGACGCCATTGTCAAGGGTAAATGTGCCAGATCACAAAAGAATTATGCAATGCAAGTTTTCTTTTGGTGAAAAAGATACAAACCTAAGCTAATTTAATGCAGCTTTAGCATGGATGTCAAAACGTAAATTGCTTTACTGAGCCCAGGTTTGGCTCCGCGGCGGTTCTGTCATGGCAGGGGAAGGTTCATGCGGTTGTGCGATCGTCAGTGAAGCGGCGGCATCCCTGCGATCAGTTCCCCATGTCTGTGCTTGTTACAGGGGCCGCCGGCTTCATTGGCTTCCATCTCAGCCGGCGCCTCCTCGAGCGGGGCTCTGCGGTGCTTGGCTTCGACAACCTCAACCCCTATTACGACCCTGCCCTGAAGCGGGCCCGTCTCGCCCAGCTCCAGCGGCTGGCGGAGCATCGCGGCGTTCCCTTTGCCCTGATTCAGGCCGATTTGGAAGACCAGGCGGCCGTGGAGGCCGCGTTCCGGGGGGAGGCTCCAGGGGAGGGGCCCCTTCCCACGGGAGCGCCGGAGCGGGTCGTGAATCTGGCGGCCCAGGCGGGGGTGCGCTATTCCCTGAAGAATCCGGCGGCCTATATCCAGGCCAATCTGGTGGGGTTTGGCCACATCCTGGAGGGCTGCCGTCGCCATGGGGTGGCCCATTTGGTGTACGCCAGCAGCAGTTCTGTGTATGGCGGCAACACCCATCTCCCCTTCAGTGAACACCAGAGTGTCGACCACCCGGTCAGCCTCTACGCGGCCAGCAAGAAGGCCAATGAACTGATGGCCCATTCCTACAGCCATCTCTTCTCCCTGCCCGCCACGGGGCTGCGCTTCTTCACGGTGTATGGCCCCTGGGGCAGGCCTGACATGGCCCTGTTTCTCTTCACTCGGGCCATCCTGGCGGGAGAGCCGATCGATGTGTTCAATGCAGGCCAGATGGTGCGCGACTTCACGTACATCGACGACATCATTGAGAGCCTGCTGCGGGTGATTGACAAGCCCGCCACGGCAGATCCCGCCTTTGACACGGCAGCCCCAGACCCGGCCACCAGCTGGGCGCCCCATCGGGTGTTCAACATCGGCAACGCCAACCCCACTCCCCTGATGGCCTACATCGAGGCCCTGGAACAGGCCCTCGGCATCACCGCCACCAAGCGGTTCCTGCCCATGCAGCCCGGTGATGTGCCCGCCACCGCGGCCGATACCTCGGCCCTGGAGGCCTGGACGGGCTTCCGTCCCCAGACGCCCGTGGAGGAAGGGGTGGGGCGCTTCGTGGCCTGGTATCGGGAGTTTTACGGGGTCTGAGCAGCTCTAGGCCCAGGGGCGGTTCCATGGTCCGCTTTGATTGGGAGGGTTCGCTTGGTTGGGATGACGATCCTGGTGACGGGTGGAGCGGGTTACATTGGCAGCCACGCGGTGCGTGCCCTTCAACGCGCCGGCCTGCCTGTCTTGGTGCTGGATAATCTGGTCTACGGCCATCGCGGGATCGTGGAGGAGGTGCTCCAGGTGCCCCTGGTGGTCGGACAGGTGGGCGATCGCGACCTGCTGGATCGCCTTTTACGAGGGGACCATCCCGCCTGCTCCCCTGCACCAGGTCGACCTGCCGAGCCGATTCAGGCGGTGCTCCACTTTGCGGCTTATGCCTACGTGGGGGAAAGTGTGGTGGATCCGGCGAAGTATTACCGCAACAATCTGGGCGATACCCTCACCCTTCTTGAGGCCCTCGTGGCCGAAGGGCGCCGCCGGGGAGCGGCGGTGCCGATCGTTTTTTCCAGCACCTGCGCCACCTACGGCGTGCCCGAACAAGTGCCCATCCTGGAAACCACCCCACAACATCCGATCAACCCCTACGGCCATAGCAAGCGCATGGTGGAGCAGCTGCTCAAGGATTTCGCCGCGGCCTATGGATTGCCGAGTGTGATCTTTCGCTATTTCAATGCCGCTGGCGCCGACCCGGCCGGGGACATCGGGGAAAATCACTCCCCGGAAACCCATCTCATCCCGTTGGTGCTTGATGCCGTCACCGGTCGCATCCCCCACCTGCAGATCTATGGCGACGATTACCCCACCCCTGACGGCACCTGCATCCGCGACTATATCCATGTCAGCGACCTTGCGGACGCCCACCTGTTAGGTCTCCAGTGGGTGGCCCGTGAAGCGCAGCGGCTGGAGGGGGCCAGCTCCGCCACCGCCACCCCGGCTGTCTTCAACCTCGGCAATGGCAAGGGCTATTCGGTGCGCCAGGTGATTCAGGCCGCCGAAGCGGTGACGGGCCGGCCGGTGCCTGCCCAGATGGCCCCCCGGCGCCCCGGGGATCCGCCGGTGCTGCTCGCCGCCGCGGAACGGGCCCAGGGCGAACTGGGCTGGCAGCCCCGCTATCCCGAGCTGGAGGTGATCCTGGCCCACGCCTGGACCTGGCACCAAAAACTGCATGGTGGTTTGGCCTAAATGACCCTGCCTGCTTCTTCATGTGTGGCCTGATCGGGGAACTGCGCCGCCGCCAGCCGGCCCGGCCCCAGCCCCTCGACACCCTCCGTCATCGCGGTCCGGACGCCGAAGGTGCCTGGCAAAGCCCCGATGGGCATTGCTGGCTGGGCCACACCCGCCTGGCCATCCAGGACCTCACCGCCGCTGGGGCCCAGCCGATCACCAGCCACTGCGGTCGCTTCACCCTGGTGTTCAACGGGGAGATCTACAACCACCTGCAGGTGCGACCGACCCTGCGCTTTCAAGACTGGCGCGGCCACAGCGACAGTGAGACCCTGGTGGAGGGGCTGGCTGAGCGAGGCCTGGCCCTGCTCCCCGCGCTAAGCGGCATGTATGCCTTCGCCGCCTACGACGCCAGGACGGGTGAGCTGTTGTTGGCCCGCGACCGGCTCGGCATCAAGCCCCTCTATGTGGCCTGGGTCGATGGGGGACTGCGGTTTGCTTCCGAGCGTCGGGCCCTGGCCGCGGCCTGGCCACTCACGGCGGATCAGGTGAGCCAGCAGTTGGCGTGGGGCCACCTGAGCACGCCGGTGGGCTTTCCTCAACCCGGCAGCTCCAGGCCGGAGAGCCTGCCCCCGGGCGTGGTGGTGCGCCTGCGGCCCGAGGAGCCGCCGGAGCTGCTGCGCCACTGGCCATCCCCGGCGCCCAGCGACTGGAGGCCGTTGCCCCAGCGTTCGGCTCGCCAGGCCAGCGCCCTGGTGCGCGAGCAGCTGGAGACCGTTGTGCAGGACCATCTCCTGGCCGATGTGCCGGTGGCCTGCTTTCTCTCCTCCGGCCTGGATTCGGGAATTCTCACGGCTCTGGCCTGTCGTTTCCAGCCTGGCCGCATCGCCAGTTTCACCGTCGCTTTTGCCGGTGCGCCGGAAGACGAGAGCGCCCTGGCCCGCCAGATGGCCCGCCACTGCGGCAGTGAGCACCACGAGCTTCATCTTGGAGACGAGCAGGCCCTCGCCTGGATCCGGGACGGTCTGGCAGCCATGGATGGCCCCACGGCGGATGGAATCAACACCTATCTGGTGAGCCGGGCCGTTGCCGAGCAGGGCATCAAGGTGGCCCTCAGCGGCCTGGGCGCCGATGAGATCTTCGGGGGGTATCCCTCCTTCCGCTCCCTTCCCTGGCTGCGGCGCCTGCGCTGGCTGCCGAGCCCCCTGCGCCGTCGCCTGTTGAGGGGACTGGGACCTCGGCTCCTCAAGCTTCAGGGTCTGCCCGCCTGGGATCGCTGGTCCCTGGGGGTGGCCCTGCGGCGCTACTTCGGCGAGGCCGATCTGGCCGAGGCGGGGGCGCCTCCCCTGTCCTGGCCTGAGGCGCCCCCCGTGCCCCTGGCCCAGGGCTTCGCCCAGATCAGCTGGGCGGAGCTGTTCGGCTACTGCGAGCCCATGTTGTTGCGCGACAGCGATGTGTTCAGCATGGCCTCCAGCCTGGAACTGCGGGTGCCCTTCCTGGACCATCGCCTGGTGGAGACGGCCCTGCGCCTTCCCCAACGCGTTCACGGGCCGGCCAAGGGGCTGTTGCGGGAGGCCTGCCGCGATCTCTTCCCCGCTGGCTATCTCAACCGACCGAAGCAGGGCTTCACCTTGCCCATGCGTCCGTGGATGCTTGGTCCGCTCCGGTCGCTGTGCCTCGATCGTCTTGATGCCCTGGAGGCCAGTGGGTGGTTGGATCCCCGCTGGATCCACCGCCAGTGGCAGGCCTTTGAAGGCGACCAGCTGCGCTGGACCCGGGCCTGGAACCTGGTGGTGTTGGGCGAGTTTGCCGCCAGGGGCGCTCAGTAGAGCTGCATCCGCGCTGCTTCGGAGAGCGTCGGCACGTCGGGTTCCTTGCCCCGCAGGCATTCCACCAGGGCAAAGCCCAACAGCAGCAGGGCACCCAGAAAAATCGTGTTGTCGAGGGTGCGGAGCAGAAGGTTGCTGCCGAAGGTCTCGCGGAACAGGATCTGCATGGCCAGCTGCAACACCACCAAGAGGATGTCGATCATCAGGGCAAGCAGCACGTTGAAGCGCACCGTGTAGGGCACCCGGGGGTTGCGCACCACCGCTCCGTAGAGCACCAGGAACACCAAGAGGCTCCCCAGTCCGAAGCCCCCCACGTTGAACAGCTGCTCGATCTGCATCATCGGCAGGGCGGGCAGGACGAGCAGATTGAGCCAGGGGAACTGGCTGAGCAGGGGGGTGCCGAAGCCGAGGGCGTCGCTCCAGGGGAGTGAATAGGCCAAGGCGGCAAGTGCCCTCTGCCAGATCGGGGGACCATCCATGGACGCGGGCCCTGGGGGTGTTCGGGGACCGGGTCAGGCTAGGCCTCGCCCAGGGCCGCCCGCGCCGCCTGTCGCATGGCTTCCACTGGAATGGCCTCTTCCCCGCTCCAGAGGCGCAGGGCCGCGGCCCCTTGCTGCACGAGCATCTCCAGCCCGTCGAGGCAGCGGCAGCCGCGATCCGCTGCCTGGCGCAGGAGGGCCGTGGGCCTTGGGGTGTAGATCAGGTCATACACGGTGGCGCCGGGGCGCAGTCGCGCCAGCGCCTCCACCTCCAGGGGACTGGCCTGGATGGCCTCTGGATCCCCGGCGGAGGCCATCCCCACCGGGGTGGTGTTCACCACCAGATCCGCCTCCGGCAACCAGTGCTCCAGCCGATCCCAGGCCACCGCCTCAAGGCCCGAGGCCCAGGCCTGGCAGCTGGCCACCAGGCCCTCGCGGGCCTCGGCTTGCCGACCGGCCACGCCGATGCGCGTCACGCCCCAGGCCACCAGGCCGGCCACCACGGCTCGGGCACTCCCGCCGCAGCCCAGCACCAGCGCTTGGCGCGGCGGGTCCTCCTGCCGCAGGGGGGCCAGAAATCCCTCCACATCCGTGTTGGTGCCGTGCCAGCCGCCCCCTGGTCGGCGCGTCAGGGTGTTCACCGCCCCCACCCGTTCCGCCAGGGCGCTGCGCTCGTTCGCCAAGGCCGCCACGGCTCGCTTGTGGGGAAGGGTGACGTTCAGGCCCCGGCAGTCCAGGGCCTCGAGGGCCGCCAACACCCCTGCCAGTTGGTCGGCCGGGGTGGGCAGGGCCAGATAGACCCAGTCCAGGCCCATCTCCCGCAGGGCGGCGTTGTGCATGGCCGGCGAGAGGGAGTGGCGCACGGGATGGCCGAGCACGGCCACCAGGGCGGTGGCGCCACTGATGGGGGGCTGTCGCCCGGTCCGGGGGCCTGCTGGCATGCCCGCCATGGACGCTCCGGAGGGGGGGTGGATTCAATCGTGACTTTAGGTCTGACGAGGGTTCCGCGTCACGGGTTCGGGAACCTCGCCTGGCCTGGGCAGGGGCGGGCTGATGAAGATGCCTTCATTCCGAATTTCATCCACTTCAGGAGGTGGGAACCCATGGGAAAAGTCGTTGGCATTGACCTCGGCACCACAAATAGCTGTGTCGCCGTGATGGAGGGCGGCAAGCCCACGGTGATCGCCAACGCCGAAGGGTTCCGGACAACCCCTTCCGTGGTGGCCTACACCAAAAACCAAGACAAGTTGGTGGGGCAAATCGCCAAACGGCAGGCGGTGATGAATCCTGAAAACACGTTTTACTCTGTCAAACGCTTCATCGGGCGCCGTGTTGACGAAGTCAATGAAGAGTCGAAGGAGGTGAGTTACGGCGTTGAGAAAGCTGGCGCCAATGTCAAGTTGAAGGCGCCTGTGCTCAACAAGCAATTCGCTCCCGAGGAAATTTCTGCGGAAGTGTTGCGCAAACTCGCGGATGATGCCGGCAAATACCTGGGCGAAACCGTCACCCAGGCCGTGATCACGGTGCCTGCCTACTTCAACGACTCTCAGCGCCAGGCCACAAAAGATGCCGGCAAGATCGCAGGCCTTGAGGTGCTGCGCATCATCAACGAGCCCACCGCGGCGGCCCTTGCCTACGGCCTCGACAAAAAGAGCAACGAGCGCATTCTTGTCTTCGACCTTGGTGGTGGCACCTTTGATGTGTCCGTGCTGGAGGTGGGCGACGGTGTGTTCGAGGTGCTCTCCACCAGTGGCGACACCCACCTGGGGGGCGATGACTTCGACAAGGTGATCGTGGATGACCTGGCCGACACCTTCAAGGCCAACGAAGGCATTGACCTGCGGGCCGACAAGCAGGCCCTGCAGCGCCTGACGGAAGCGGCGGAGAAGGCCAAGATCGAACTCTCCAGCGCCACCCAGAGCGAGATCAATCTGCCCTTCATCACCGCCACGCCGGAAGGGCCCAAGCACCTGGATCTCACCCTGACCCGGGCGAAATTCGAAGAACTGGCCTCGAAGCTGATCGACCGGTGCCGCGTGCCCGTGGAACAGGCCCTCAAGGACGCCAAGCTCAGCGCCTCCGAGCTTGACGAGGTGGTGATGGTGGGAGGCTCCACCCGCATTCCGGCGGTGCAGGAGCTGGTGAAGCGCATCACCGGCAAGGATCCCAACCAGACCGTCAACCCCGATGAGGTGGTGGCCGTGGGTGCGGCGATCCAGGGTGGCGTGCTGGCCGGCGATGTGAAGGACATCCTGCTCCTGGATGTCACCCCCCTGTCCCTTGGGGTGGAGACCCTCGGCGGCGTGATGACCAAGATGATCAGCCGCAACACCACCATTCCCACCAAGAAAACCGAGGTGTATTCCACCGCCGTGGATGGGCAGACCAACGTGGAGATCCACGTGCTGCAGGGTGAGCGGGAAATGGCCAGCGATAACAAATCGCTGGGCACCTTCCGTCTCGATGGCATCCCCCCGGCCCCCCGTGGCGTGCCCCAGATCGAGGTGACCTTCGACATCGATGCCAACGGCATTCTCAGCGTCACCGCCAAGGACAAGGGCAGCGGCAAGGAACAGAGCATCTCCATCACCGGTGCCTCCACCCTCAGCGAAAATGAAGTGGAGCGCATGGTGAAGGACGCCGAGGCCAACGCTGCGGTCGACAAGGAGAAGCGCGAGAAAATCGACCTGAGGAATCAGGCGGAAACCCTGATCTATCAGTCGGAAAAGCAGCTCGGTGAGCTGGGCGACAAGGTGGGCGCCGAAGACAAGGCGAAGGTGGAACAGCTCAGTGCTCAGCTGAAGGAGGCCCTGGAAAAAGACGACACCGCCACCATGAAGTCTGTGCTCGAACAGCTGCAACAGGCCCTCTATGCCGCCGGCGCGGCCGTCTATCAAAACGCCGGGGCCGCTGGCGGGGCTCCAGGGGGCAATGGCTCCAGTGGCAACGGTGCGAGTGCCGGTGCCGCCGCGGATGATGTGATCGACGCGGAATTCACCGAGACCAAGTAGATCCTGCACACCAGGGCTGGCGATCCCCTGAGGGTGCTCTTCCCGCCCCCCGTCCATCGGACGGGGGGCTTGTTCTTGTCTGGTCTGGCGGTTGGCGGATGCCCACCGACGAGCCCCCGCCCTCAGCCTCAGCCGTGCTGCCCGCCCTCCACCTGTTCCACCACCCACTGGGCCGTGGCGGGCGCCAACAGGATGCCATTGCGGTAGTGGCCGGAGGCCAGGAGCAACCCGGGAGAGAGCACATCCAGCAGTGGGGCCGGGCGGCCGACCGGCCGAGCTCGCAAACCATGCCACCGGCGATGCTCCGTGGCCGCGAGCAGCCACTCCGGGCCCTCCCCACCGAGGTTGCGCAGGTGGGTCAAGGCCCGAGGATCCGCCTCACGGCCGGGTTCCAGCGTGGCGCCTAGCCAGAATCGCCGGCCGCCGGGAAGGTCGGGACGGGGCACAAGATTGATCCCTCGCCAGACCAGGGCGCCCGGCCAAGTCCAGCCGGCCGCCGCCACGGGGTGGGCCAGCTCCAGTTCCAGGGCCTGGCCCAACACGGGTTCCACCCCAAGCCCCTCTCCTGGGGCCCAGTCCCCCCGGGATGCCCTCAGCAGGGCGCCTGTGTCGACCCCCGGGCAGAGCACAACCCATTGGGCCTCCAGGCGCCTCCCGGAAGCCGCCACCGCGCGCCATCCACCGCCAGGCATGGCGCACCGTTCCAAGGACACCACGGTTTCCTCGCGGTGGGTCAGACCATGGGCCTTGGCATCGCTGTGGAGGGCCTCCATCGCTTGGATGGGGTCCAGTTGCCCATCGAGGGGGGAGTGCAGCCCACCGACCGCCGGGCCAGGGGGGGCGGGGATGAGGGACTCCAGCTGCTCCGGAGGCCACCAGTCGAGGGGAAGGCCCTGCCGCTGGCGTTCCGTTCGCAACCATTGCAGCCGCTCCGCCTCCCGGTCATCCGCGGCCAGCAACAGGAGCCCGTCACGCCAAGCGATCCGGCGGCCGCGGCTGGCCAGCTCCCGACGCCATTCCCGCCAGAGCGCCAGGCTCTGTTGCCGCAGCCGCCAGGCCCGGCCGCTGCCGCGATGGAACACGTTGGCCATCAAGACGCCCAGGGCGGCGGAGCTGCCGCCACCCTGGGCCGAATCCAACAGCAACACCCGATGGCCCCGACGCTGCAAGAGCCAGGCGCAGGCCAGGCCGACCATCCCAGCCCCCACCACCATGACGGAGCGGCTGGCTGGGGCGGGGGATGTCACACCTGTTTGAGGGCTTCCTGCACCTGCTGGGGCAGGATCTGGGCGTAGAGCCCAAAGCTGCTCGCCACCTTGATGTAGCCCTTGCGCAGGGCATCGGCATCCTGCAAGCGGGCGGCCTCATCCAGATCCGCCAGGGCGTCCTTCAGTGCCTTGGCGCGGGCGTTGGCTTCGGGCTGCTCGGCTTTGAGGAGCCGCTGGTTGATGTAAAGCATCTCGCGGCCGACTTCCTGCATCGGGCCGTGGATCAGGTTGCGGGTGAAGGTCCAGTCGCGCTTGTTCACCAGGGCGGCCAGTTCCGGCAGGCGATCGCGGGCGGAGAGGAAGCCTTCCGCCTGGCGGGTGATCAGGGCGAGGTCATCGGCGCTGATCACCTCCGCCTTGGTCTGGCCACCGCCACAGGCCACCAGGGAGAGGGTCAGCAGGGCCGCCACAGCGAGCAGGTTCAGGGCGCGGAGGAGGCGTTGCAGATGAAGGAGGGGCCCTGAGGGGGCTGTCGGGGAGAGGCTGGCGACGGCCATGAAACGGCACGGTGGCAGGCATGGGCGACTGTACCGATGCTTGCGGCATCACGGCCCGGAGCGGCGAAAGGCTGTAACCCCTTGCCATGGCCCGGGGGCTTCGGAAAACCGGGGCGAGGGGGCAGGGCGCGGACCCAGGGGCTTAGGCGGAGTGACTTCGAGTTAGCCTGGTGGTCCGACGATCCAATCTCGCCATGCGCCTTGCCACCCTTCCCCTGGCCTCCATCCGCCGTCCCCTCCAGCGCAGCCTCGACGAGGCCAAGGTGGACACCTTGATGGCTTCGATTGCCCGCGAGGGCCAGAAGGAACCGATCGACGTGCTGGAGGTCGATGGCCAGCTCTGGGGATTCAACGGCTGTCACCGGGTGGCGGCCCACGAACGCCTGGGGCTCCCCACCATTCGCGCTCGCGTGCGGCGGGCCGATGCCGAGACCCTGCGGCTGCACCTGCGCTGAACCACCGTTGGTGACCATCCCCGGGGCCGCCAATGCTCCCGATCCTGCCAAGTAGGTTGGAGGTGGCCCCGTTGATGGTCCATGCGATCGCCCACGGCCATCCTGCAGGTGATCTGCCCCGACCGGCCTGGCCTGGTGAACGAGCTCTCCGGCTGGGTCGCGATGAACGGTGGCAACATCCGCCATGCCGACCATCACACCGATGCGGGCGCGGGGGTGTTCCTGAGTCGCATTGAGTGGGCCTTGGAGGGTTTTGGCCTGCCCCGGGAGGCGATCGGGCCCGCCGTGGAGGCCTTGGCCCGGCGCCTCGGGGGAGAGGGGCAGCTCCACTTTTCCGACGAGATTCCCCGGGTGGCGATCTTTGTCAGCCGGCAGGACCATGTGTTTCAGGATCTGCTCTGGCGCACCCGCTCCGGCGAATTGCCGATGACCGTGCCCCTGGTGGTGAGCAACCATCCCGACCTGCGGGATATGGCGGAAGACTTCGGGGCCCGCTTTGTCACGATCCCGGTCTCGACCGCCCAACGGGTGGAGGCGGAGGAAGCCCAGCTCGCCCTGTTGGCGGAACACCGGATCGGGATGGTGGTGTTGGCCAAATACATGCAGGTGCTCAGTCCGAGCTTTCTGGAAGGATTTGCCCTTGACCAGGTGATCAACATCCACCATTCCTTCCTGCCCGCCTTCCAAGGCGCCCACCCCTATCAGCGGGCCTGGGAGCGGGGCGTGAAGTTGATCGGCGCCACGGCCCACTTCGTCACGGCGGAGCTGGACGGCGGGCCGATCATTCAACAGGTGACCATGCCCGTGAGCCATCGCGATGAGGTGGACGATCTGGTGCGGATCGGCCGGGACGCGGAGCGCCTCGCCCTGGCCCGGGCCCTGAGGCTGGTGCTTCGGCGCCAGGTGATGGTTTATGGCGGCCGCACCGCCGTGTTTGATTGAGGGGAATTCACGGGGGATGTGGCGGCCCTTGATCCCTGGAGATTTGCGGGCGCGCCTGGCCCAAGGCCGGCCCGACGGTGCCACCGCCACGGGTTGGGCCTGTTTCCAGGTCGGTTTGTTGTTCCTGGCCAGCAGCGCCCTCCTGGGTGGATTTTTTCTGTTGGTGGCCCTGGTGTTGGGCAGCCGGGGCCGGGAAAAGCCCCTCGCCGATCCCGCCAACGGGGTGCTTCTGGTGGCGTCTCTGCTGATGCTTCTGGGCGCCCTGGGGGCCGCCAGTGGCGGGCAGGCCTGGTTGGGGTTGTTTAACTGGCTCCCTTTTTTCTGGGCGTTCTGGGGCTTCCAGCCCTATCTGGCAACGCCCGAGGCGCGACGCCGGGTGGGGTGGATGCTGGTGGCGGGCACGGTGCCGGTGGTGGTGACGGGCCTGGGCCAACTGTGGCTGGGCTGGAGCGGCCCCCTGCAGGTGTTGAACGGCGCGATCATCTGGCACCTCAAGGCGGGGGGCAACCCGCCGGGCCGTCTGGCCGGCCTCTTCGATTACGCCAATATCGCCGGGAGCTGGCTTGCCCTGGCCTGGCCTTTCACCTTGGCGGGTTTGGTGCAGCCGGGCCTGAGCCGGCCCGCCAGGGGGCTGGTCCTGACCATGGCCGCCGGGGTCGTGGGGGCGCTGGTGCTCACCGATTCCCGCAACGCCTGGGGAGCCCTGGTGCTCGCCCTGCCCCTGGTGCTCGGCACCTCCAGCTGGACCTGGTTGTTGCCGTTGTTGCTCGGGTTCCTGGCGGTGGTGGGTGCCGCCACCTTGCCCGGGGTGCCCGAGGTTCTGCAGGATCCAGCCCGCCAGCTGGTGCCCGAGGCGATCTGGGGACGGTTGAGCGATCTGCGCTACAGCGGCCAGCGGCCCCTGGCGATCACCCGACTGGCCCAGTGGCGCACGGCCCTGGAGCTGATCGGGGAGCGGCCCTGGCTGGGCTGGGGGGCGGCGGCCTTCAGCCTGATCTATCCCCTGCGCACGGGGCACTGGCACGGCCATCCCCATAACCTTCCCATTGATCTGGCCGTGAGCCATGGCCTCCCGGTGGCCGTGCTCGTGGTGGGGCTGGTGCTTGTGTTGCTGGTGGGCAGCGCCCAGTGGGGCATGGTGGGCGGCTCGCTGTTTGACCGGGCCTGGTGGACCTCAGCCCTGGTGCTCGTTGCCCTCCATGCCAGCGACATCCCCATGTATGACAGCCGCATCAATGTGGCGGGTTGGGTCCTGCTGGCGGGCCTGCGCAGCTTCCTGCGGCCCTAGGGCCTCCTGATGGTGGCGCCAGAGGGTGGCCTTGGGCAGGCCGCTGGCCAGGTGCTCCCAGGGCAACACCCGATCCGGGCTCCAGGTGGCCTCGACCACCTCCGACCAGGGGGGCGGTGGGGGCAGGTCGAGGGGAGGGGGCTCCACCTCCCGGGCGAGCACGGCCCGGTAGGCCCGCTTCCAACCCCCGAGGCTGTCCTTTTGCCCGCGGGCGGCGGCCACCACCGGCGCCAGGCGCCGGTCGCCGCGGGAGAGCAGGGTCTGGATCACGCTCCAACCGTGGCTTTCCGGGCGCAGCTCGATCCCTTTGGGTTTCAGCCGCCGGGCCAACCGTTGCAACCGCTTTTCCGCCACCGGACGCAAGCCTTCCCACTGGAACGGCGTGTGGGCCTTCGGCACGAAGGTGCTCACCCCGAGGGTGAGGCGCAGGCCCGGCGTTGCCTTCCTTAGGGCGAGGAGCAGATCGGCGGTGGCCTCCACGTCGTCTTCCTCCTCGCTGGGCAGACCCACCATGCCGTAGAGCTTGAGGGCGCTCAGGCCACCCTCCTTGGCATGGCGGGCGGCATTGAAGATCTCCTCCCGTTCGAGCTTTTTGTTGACCACCGTGCGCAGGCGATCACTGCCGCTTTCGATCGCGATCGTGAGGGAGCGGCTGCCTCGGCTGGCCAGGATGCGCCCCAGCTGGGGCGTCACCGTGGCGGCCCGCACGGAGCTGACGCTCACCCGCAGGTCGGCAAAGCGGTCTTGATCCAGCCAGGTCAGCAGCTCGTTGAACTGGGGATGTTGGGTCACGGAGGCGCCCAACAGGCCCAGGCGGCGGGTCACTGCCAGGCCGGTTTCCACCGCCGGAATCAGGCCCCCGTCCAGGGGGGCGGTGCGGAAGGGCAGGGTGAGGTAGCTGGCCAGACAGAAGCGGCACAGCTCCGGGCAGCTGCGCACCACTTCCACCATGTGGATGGAGGGCCAGGCCGCCTCCGGGGTGATCACGGTGGAGTGGCTGAGGGTGTTGCCACGCCAGACCCGCCGGCCCACGCTGGCGGGTCCCCCTGGGTCGCTGGGCTCCACGGCCTGCAGGGTGCCATCCCGGCTGTAGCGGGGGGCGTGGAGGGCGGGCACGTACACGCCCTCCACTTGGGCCAGCTGCCGCAGTCGCTCCGGCCGCGGCGCGCCCCGGCAGGCCTGCAAGGCCTCCAGAAAATCGGGCAGGAGCAGTTCCCCATCGCCGAGGAGCACCGCGTCGAAGAAGGGGGCGAGGGGTTCCGGGTTGGCGGTGAGCACGGGGCCGCCGCCGAAGACGATCGGGTCGCTTTCACCCCGTTGGCAGGCCCAGAGGGGAATCCGCCGCTGCTCCAGGAGATCGAGCAACACCGGTCCATCGAGCTCCCAGCTCAGGGAGAGGCCGAAGAGATCGAGGCCCGGCCCCCGGCCGCGGCTGCCGCCATGGGGGGGGTCCCCCTGGTCGGTGAACAGGCGTCGCACGTCCACATCGGGCCGCCGGGCCAGGGTGGCCCACACCACCTGGTAACCCAGGCTGGTGATGCCCACGGAGTAGGTGCTCGGGAAGGCCAACACCACCCGCAGGGCACCCTCCTCCGGCACGGCGGGCTCGAACAGCAGGGTTTCCTGGTTCAGGGAGGGGTGGGGGCGTTGGCCTTCATCTTGCAGGGGCGAGGACCGCGTCCTATTTGCCGAGCAAGCCGGCGAGGGGACCCATCAGGCCGGTGAGGGCCGAGCCGGCAGTGGCGGCATCGGGGGCCGTGCCAGGGGCGAAGGTTTTCAGCACCATCTGGGCGGCGGAATCGATGGCGGGCCACTTGTCACCCGCCAGCGGCTGGATCACCGGGGCCGCAGTGGTCCACAGGGCTTTGAAGCCGCCCATGCTGGCCACGGCGGCGGTGAGGTTGCCTGCCTTCACCTCACCTTCGCTCTTCTTCAGCAGGTCGAGCACGGGGCCAATGGCTGGGGCCAGGGCTGCCTGACCCGTCGCCGTGGCGGCCGTCTTGGCGGCGTCGCCCATGGCGCCCGCGCCTTCCTTGGCGGCCTGGCCCATGGCTTCGCCGGTTTGCTGGGCCGCTTCCTTCGTGGAGGGCGAGCAGCCGGTGAGGCCCAGTCCGGCGGCCAGGGCAAGGGCCAGCCCAGCGGGGAGAAGGCGGCCACCCACCAGGAGAGAGCGGATCATGGCAAGGGATTGGGAATGACTCTTGAAGGGTACGGAATCTTGGCTGGGACGGGGATTTCTAAAGGTTGGTGTAAGGATTGATACAGTTTGGCCAGCCATGAAAAAGGGGCGCACCCGAAAAAGGGCGCACCCGGTGATGGTGCGCCGAACCGGTTAACCCAGGAGGGCCGTCAAGGGGCCCACCAGGCCTTTGAGGGCCGTCAGGGCGGCGTCCTTGGTGGGAGCGGTGTCGCCAGCGAAGGTGTTGAGCACCAGCTTCACGCCCTTATCGATCAGGCCGAAGTTGTCGCCGGCGGCGAGTTTCACCACGGGGGCGGCCGTATCCCACAGGCCCTTGAAGTTGGCCATGGAGCTGGTGGCGGCGGGAATGTTGTCGGCGGCCACCTGTTTCTCGGTGGTGTTGAGCAGCTTCACCACCGGGGTGAGCACGGATTTGAGCTGTTCGTTACCCGTCAAATCCGCCGCTTTCTGGGCCACGTTCACGGCGGTGCGAGCGGCGTTGGTGGCATCGTTGGTGGTGATGCCGGAGCAGGCGGCGAGGTTGAACGCCAGAACCACCGCCGCCCCCAGCACCACAAGACGGCGCAAGGGGGCAAGCCAGCGTTGGAAGACCGATGTCATGGGAGAAAAAGACAAGATCTGGACCACCTCAACCGTAAAAACCACCCACCACAGGTCCGCGGGCCTGCAGAGGATCTTCCATTGTTTGA
Organism: Cyanobacteriota bacterium; assembly: GCA_046340755.1. GTDB lineage: Bacteria > Cyanobacteriota > Cyanobacteriia > PCC-6307 > Cyanobiaceae > Cyanobium. Next base: position 24,701 of record JBKDSY010000234.1, on the reverse strand, counting down.
TCCAATCCTTCCCCTCTTCCCGGGCTGGCCCCGCCCCGCCAGGGCTCACACCTCGGCGAGCACCTTGGCCTCCTCCTCGAGGCTCACCACCCGGCCGGCATCCTCAAAGCCCTCGATCTGATCAAAGTTGAGGTAGCGGTAGAGCTCGGCTCCGTTGGGATCAATCTTCTCGGCGGCGATGGCCAGGTATTCCTCCTTGGCGGGGATGCGCCCCAGTTGGGCACAGACGGCGGCCAGTTCCGCGCTTCCCAGATACACCTGGGCGCCATTGCCCAGGCGATTGTTGAAGTTGCGGGTGCTGGTGGAGAACACGGTGGTGTTGTCCTCCACCCGGGCCTGGTTGCCCATGCAAAGTGAGCAACCGGGCATCTCCATGCGGGAGCCCGCCGCTTCGAAGATGGCGTAATAGCCCTCCTCCTTCAACTTCTCCTCGTCCATGCGGGTGGGGGGGCACACCCACAGGCGGGCGGCGTTTTGACCCTGGCCCTGGAGCACGGTGGCGGCGGCCCGGTAGTGGCCGATGTTGGTCATGCAGGAACCGATGAACACCTCGTCAATGGGATCCCCCGCTACCTCGCTAAGGGGTTTGACGTTGTCGGGATCGTTGGGGCAGGCGAGGATGGGTTCGGTGATCTGATCCAGATCGATCTCAATGACCGCCGCATACTCGGCGTCGGCATCGGCCTCCAGGAGCACCGGATTCGCCAGCCAGGTCTCCATTGCCTTGATGCGGCGAGCCAGGGTGCGGGCATCGCCATAGCCGCGGGCGATCATGTTTTTCAACAGCGCCACGTTGCTGCGCAGGTATTCGCTCACTGTTTCCTCGCTCAGTTTGATGGTGCTGCCGGCACAACTGCGCTCGGCGGTGGCATCGGTGAGCTCAAAGGCCTGCTCCAGCTTCAGATCGGGCAACCCTTCAATTTCCATGATGCGGCCGTTGAACACGTTGATCTTGCCCTCCTTCGCCACCGTCAACAGGCCCTGCTGAATGGCCACGTAGGGGATGGCATTCACCACATCCCGCAGGGTCACGCCCGGCTGCAGGGAGCCGCTGAATTTCACCAACACGGATTCGGGCATGTCGAGTGGCATGGCGCCGATGGCGGCGGCGAAGGCCACCAGGCCCGATCCGGCCGGGAAGGAGATGCCCAGGGGGAAGCGGGTGTGGCTGTCACCGCCGGTGCCCACCGTGTCGGGGAGGAGCATGCGGTTGAGCCAGCTGTGGATGATGCCGTCACCGGGGCGCAGGGCCACGCCACCGCGGGAGGCCATGAAGTCGGGCAGTTCGGCGTGGGTCTTGAGGTCCACCGGCTTGGGATAGGCGGCGGTGTGGCAGAAGCTCTGCATCACCAGGTCGGCCGAGAAGCCCAGGCAGGCCAGCTCCTTCATCTCATCGCGGGTCATGGGCCCGGTGGTGTCTTGGCTGCCCACGGTGGTCATCAGGGGCTCGCAGCTGGTGCCGGGGCGCACGCCCGGCAGGCCGCAGGCCTTGCCCACCATCTTCTGGGCCAGGGTGTAGCCCTTGCCCGTGTCAGCCGGGGCGACCGGGCGGATGAACAGCTCGCTGGCCGCAAGCCCCAGCTGGCTGCGCACCTTGTCGGTGAGCGACCGGCCGATCAAGAGGGGGATGCGGCCCCCGGCCCGCACCTCGTCGGTGATGGTGCTCGGCTTGAGGGTGAAGCGGGCCAGGAGGTCGCCGGCGTTGGGTTCGCCAGCGGCCCGCTCGATCGTGCCGGCATAGGGACGGATGGTGATCACATCTCCCGTGGCCAGGGCGGTGACGTCGCACTCGATCGGCAGGGCGCCGGAATCCTCGGCCGTGTTGAAAAAGATCGGCGCGATCTTGCCCCCCAGGATCACCCCACCCCCCCGTTTGTTGGGCACGTGGGGGATGTCGCTGCCCGTGTGCCAGAGCACCGAGTTGATGGCGGATTTGCGGGAGCTGCCGGTGCCCACCACATCGCCCACGTAGGCCACGGGATGGCCCTTGGCCTTGAGGGCGGTGATCTGGGCCAGGCCCCCCGGCATTCGGGTTTCCAACATCGCCGTGGCGTGCAGGGGGATGTCGGGCCGGGTGGTGGCGTGGGTGGCGGGCGAGAGGTCGTCGGTGTTGGTTTCTCCCTCCACCTTGAACACCGTCACGGTGATCTCCGCCGGCAGCTCGGGCCGGGCGGTGAACCACTCCGCCGCCGCCCAACTGTCGATCACCCGCTGGGCGTGGGGGTTGGTGGCCGCCAGCTCCAACACATCGTTGTAGGCGTCGTAGACCAACAGGGTGCGGCTCAGGCCCGTGGCGGCCGCTTCGGCGATGGCGGGGTCGGGGCTGGACAGCAGCTGGATCAGGGCGCCCACGTTGTAGCCGCCGATCATGGTGGCCAGGAGCCGCACGGCCTCCACCGGGCTCACCAGCGGGCTCGCCGCCTGCCCCTGGGCCACGGCGCTCAACCAGCTGGCCTTCACGTAGGCCGCCTCATCCACGCCGGGGGGGATGCGCTCGCTCAACAAGTCCAGCAGGAAGGCCTCCTCCCCCGCGGGCGGGGCTTGCAGCAACTCGGTGAGGGCCTGGGCCTGGGGGGCGGTGAGAGGCAGGGGAGGGATGCCGCAGGCCTCCCTCTCCGCCGCGGCGGCCCGGTAGGCGGGCAGCAGGTCGGCTGTGGAGATGGGAGCGGTGGGGGCGGCGTCAGGCATGGGGGCTGGGGGCGCGGATCCGGCCGCTGCGAGGTCGTCCCTCCCATTCTTGTCATCGGCGGGCTGGTTCTCGGTGCTTTGCGCTGCAGAACGGTCGGTCAGGCCTGGCGGGTCTCGCGGTGTCTGGCCGCGCAGCGCTGCGGGAGCTCCGCCGCAGAACCCGCTGGCCCGGGTTGGTGGCTGTGGAAGCGGCGCCGGATGGCGACCCCATCCCCCGAGGCCGCCTCGGCGCCGGTTTCCCGGATCACCCGCGCCACGGTCAGGAGGCACTCTGCGGGAGGGCTTGGCCGCCCGGGGTCGACATCGTTGAAGAGGCCTGGCACCCGCGAAAGGTGCCAGGGAACGGGTCAGCCGCTGTAGGGACTGGCGGCGAGGTTGGCGGTGCATTTGATGCGCTTCCTCAGCTTGCGGCTGAAGCCGAAGGCAGCAGCGGCACCAAGGGCAGGAAGGGGACCGGGGGCAGCGTATGGGGTGGCCCGAGCCCAGGTGAGGGGCCCGATGCCATTGAAGTCCAAACCTTTCGGTTCTAAGCCTATCGCAACAACGGGAGATCCGGAGGTAAGTTCAACGGAATACTGCGCTAGGTAGCCGCATGTTGTGTCGCACGCCGAAAAACTAAATTTGGGACCCCAGGAACGCAGGGTGGCATGTAGTCCGTTCGGAGCTCCAAGTGCGGATCCAACGGAGCTGGCAAACAATGAGGCTAAACTTTCGTTTCCCCACCAAGGCATCTCTCCAATATTGAATCTGCTCTCATTTTCGTTGTAAGATCCTGTGAATGTGGTCACGTCCCAGTCTTTGCCCTCCACATTCACAACGAAGGCCTGGGCCTGGCCGGCGGTCAGTGCCGCAATCGCCAAGGCAACGCCAAGGGCTGGTTTGGTCAGCGATAACCGGTGATGTTGGGGATTGGAAGTGCTGCTCTTGGTTTTGGACGATGGGTTTTGGTTGTAGGTCGGCATGGTTGGACTCGCGTAAGTGTGAAGCCAGCAATTCTTGATTGCCCGAACGTATTCTGTGGATCCCTGGGCCAAGATGAAGTCAGCTGTCTTGCAGATGGCTGTCCAATCCTCAACCAGCTCCTGTCAGCAGGCTAATCGTCCTTTGTCATCCAGGTGACAGGCAAGCCATCCAAGCTGATCGGCAAAAAGACTGACTGCCTCATGAATCGATCTTTCGCGAGACGGTTGCATGACTGCCGGCCCGATAGAGGCTCCATAGCATTGTCCTGCGGGCGATGAACAAGCGGAATGAAGGCTGTATCTTTAGAGGGAAAAGTATTGATTGATATTGCCTGCTTTGGCTGGGAATGCCCAGGAGGCAGGGCGGTCCCGGTTCGGAGAAGGTGCGGATCATGGTGGCCATCTCCTTGCGGGCGGCTCTCGCAACAGCCCCGTCAGGCAGCACACAGGAACCACCTTCTTTGCGCTGGCTGGACCCTGTCAGGGGGCCATGGCGATGGTTGCGGGGCTGGAGGCGGGCGGGAACGGCGCCTCCGCCAACTGCGCCGCCACCGCCAGGGGGGTGGCGCCCCCCGGACCCAGGGTGCGGGCGGCGTGGCACCCCGCCTGGGCATGGTCGAGGGCCGCCAGGGCCAGCCAGCTGGCGTCGGACGCACGGGCCGCGCCGCCGTGCTCCCCAGACACCAGGCCGGCCATCCCCCGCGCCCCGAGCCCGGCCGCATAGCCCGCCAGCCCATCCCCCAGTCCCGCCCGGGCCGCCTCTCCGCAAGCCTCCAGCAGCTGCCAGCGGCGACCGTCGGCGGCGGCGATCACGCTGCGGGCCCCCTTGAGCAACACCGTTGCCCGGCAGAGGCGGGCGGCTTCGGCGGCGGCCTCCAGGGGCGGCAGCTCCGCCAGGGCGGGACAGAGCCGGGTGAATTCGCCGGCATGGGGCGTGATCCAGGTGGGCCCTGCCCGCTCCCGCAGCCAGTCCGGGCTGACGCGCTGAAGCCCCTCCGCATCCACCACCAGCAAGCCGCCGAAGGCCTGAAGGGCGTCCCACCAGGGTTCCCGCCCGTTGCCCCCACCGGCCGCCAGCGGTGCCGGCCCCAGCCCGGGCCCCACCACCACCGCGTCCAGCCGCTCCAGGGCCCCCTCAGCGGGGGATCGGGTCTCGAGCACCACGTGGGGCAGCACCATCCACAGCCTGTTGGCCACGGGGGTGGGCACGATGGCCCGCAGGCTGCCCACCCCCGCGGCGGTGGCCCCCGCCAAGGTCAGGTGGGCGGCACCGAGATAGGTGGCGCTCCCGGCGATCACCAGCAGCCGGCCCCGGGCGTACTTGCTCGCGGCCGGCTCCAGTCGGGGTCGCGGAGCCCGCAGCGCGTCGAGCCGGCCGGAGCCGGGCCCCCCCAGGCCCAGGGGCTGCTCCGGGGGCAGCTGCTCCAGGAGGGTGGCGGGGAATGCCAGGTCGATCCGCTCCAGCTGGCCCACCCAGCGCAGGGCGGAATCCTGCGCCAGCCCCTGCTTCCACAGGCCGATGCAAAGGGTGAGGGTGGCCCGGGCCGCCTGCTCTCCGAGCACCCGGCCGCTGTCGCCGCAGAGGCCCGTGGGCACATCGATGGCCACCAGCGGGCCGGCCCCGGCCCGCTCCCGGGCCCGCAACAGGGTTTCGATCGCTTCGCCCGGGGGCCGGCTCTGGCCGTTGCCGAAGAGGGCGTCGATCCACAGGGCCGGCGCGGCGGGATCGGGCGCCTCCTCCAGGCAGGGAATCCCGAGCCAGCGGGCATGGCTCCAGTGGCGCTCGGTGAGGGGCTTGCGCCGCTCAAAGGGGCACCACAGCCACACGGGCAGGCCGGCCAGATGGAGTTCCCGCGCCACCACGAGCCCGTCGCCCCCGTTGTGGCCGGGCCCCACGAGCACCACGACGCCCGCTGACGGATCGATCGACCGGAACCCCAGGCCTTCCGAGGTTTCCACTTCCTGTGGCCCCCGTGCCGAGCTGACCGGGGGCTCCCCCATGAGCCGCCGGCTGACGGCCAGGGCCGCCTTTTCCATCAGGGCCTCCACCGGCAGGCCACTCGCAAAGAGTTGGGCCTCCAGGGCAGCCATCTGGTCGCCGCTCACCAACAGGTGATCGGCGTCGCGGGCGGGCCAGGGGCCGGAGAGGGCGCGGACCCCCGATGGTGGGCTGGGAGGCCAGGCCGACACGACACCCCGAGATGCTGGCCCCCCATCATGGGAACGGACGGTGCACGTCAGTCAGTTCCTCCCTTGCCGCCCCTGGCGCCATGACCTCCCCCCTTGCCCCCACCGCCACCACCCCGGGGGCCCCGGAGGCCGCTGCCGCCGCAGGCCCCGCCACTGCCGCCGGGGCGGCCACCCTGGAGCGGCTCCGCCACTGGCCCGGCGACCACCAGGTGGTGGTGGGCCTCTCGGGCGGGGTGGACAGTTCCCTGACGGCGGCCCTGTTGGTGGAGGCGGGTTGGCGGGTGGAGGGCCTCACCCTCTGGCTGATGAGTGGCAAGGGGGCCTGCTGCGCGGAGGGGCTGGTGGACGCCGTTGCCATCTGCGAGCAGCTGGGCATTCCCCACCATCTGATTGATTTCCGCGAGCGCTTTCAGCGGGAGATCGTGGCCTTCCTTGTGGAGGGCTACGGCGCGGGCCTCACCCCCCTGCCCTGCTCCCGGTGCAATCGGGCCGTGAAATTTGGACCGATGCTCGCCTGGGCCCGGGAGGAGCGCCGCATTGGCCGGCTGGCCACGGGGCACTACGCCCGGGTGCGCCACGCCGAAGGGGGCGAACCCCTGCCGGTGCCCGGGGATGGCCGGGGGCGGCATCAGTTGTTGCGCGGCCTGGATCGCCAGAAGGATCAGAGTTACTTCCTCTACGACCTGCCCCAGGAGGTGCTCGGAGCCCTGGTGTTTCCCCTGGGAGAGATGGTCAAGGGCGACACCCGGCTGGAGGCTTCCCGCCATGGCCTGCGCACCGCCGCCAAGCCCGAGAGTCAGGATCTGTGCCTCGCGGAGCACCATGGCTCCATGAAGGCCTTCCTCGATGCCCACCTCCCCCCCCGGCCCGGGGAGATTGTGTTGCCGGACGGCACGGTGGTGGGCCGCCACGACGGCATCGAGCACTTCACCATCGGCCAGCGGCGGGGCCTGGGGGTGGCCTGGCGGGAGCCCCTCCACGTGGTGCGGCTGGACGGGGCGCTGAACCGGGTGGTGGTGGCGCCCCGGGAGGAGGCGACCCGGGCGAGCTGCCAGGTGGGGGCGGTGAACTGGGTCTCGATGGCCCCCCCCAACGAGCCCCTGGCCGTGGAGGTGCAGGTGCGATACCGCACCCCCCCCGAGCCCGCCTGGCTGGTGCCGATTCACGGGGGCCTGGGGGAGGGCGAGGGGGTGGAGCTGGAGTTCGCCGAACCTCAGTTTTCGATCACACCGGGCCAGGCGGCCGTGTTCTACGCCGGTGAGGTGGTGCTGGGTGGAGGCCTGATCCAGGCCTGAGGGGGCGGGTGGCCCGCCTCCCCAGATCGGGCTCGTCCAGAAGCGCTCCGGCCGCAGCCCGTTAGGGTGGCTGCCATGCCCCATGGCGGCTGCAGCCGCCGGCCCGATGATCTCCACCTCCGACCTCCACATCGTGGAAACGCGGCCGCTGGTGCCTCCGGAGGCCCTGCACCGCGAATTGCCGATCACGGAGACCGCCGCGCGCACCGTGCAGCTGGCCCGCGAGCGCATCAAAGCCATTCTCCATGCCGGTGACCATCGCCAGTTGGTGATCGTCGGCCCCTGCTCCGTGCACGACGTGGAGGCCGCCAAGGACTATGCCGCCGCCATCGACCAGGCCCGCCGCCAGCACGCCTCCCAGCTGGAGGTGGTGATGCGGGTGTATTTCGAGAAGCCCCGCACCACGGTCGGGTGGAAGGGGATGATCAATGATCCCCATCTTGATGGCAGCTACGACATCAACACCGGGCTCCGCCGGGCCAGGGGACTGCTGCTCCACCTTGCCGAGCTGGGCCTACCCTCCGCCACCGAGCTCTTGGATCCGGTGGTGCCCCAATACATTGCCGACCTGATCAGCTGGACCGCCATCGGCGCCCGCACGACCGAGAGCCAGACCCACCGGGAAATGGCCTCCGGCCTGTCGATGCCCATCGGCTTCAAGAACGGCACCGATGGCAGTGCCACCACGGCCATCAACGCCATGGAGGCGGCCGCCAAGCCGCACCATTTCCTGGGGATCAGCCAACAGGGTCACGCGGCCATCGTCTCCACCACCGGCAATCCCGATGGCCACCTTGTGCTTCGGGGCGGCAAGGGGGGGCCGAACTACCAGGGGGAGTCGGTGGACGCCGCGGCGGCCCAGCTGGCCCGGGAGGGGTTGCCGGCCCGCTTGATGGTGGATTGCAGCCACGGCAACTCCAACAAGGACTACAGGCGTCAAGGCGAGGTGCTTCGTGACGTGGCCCGCCAGGTGGCCGGGGGCTCCGTGCATGTGATGGGGGTGATGCTCGAGAGCCATCTGGTGGCCGGCAACCAGCCGATCCCCGCTGACCTGGCCCAGCTGACCTACGGGCAGAGCATCACCGATGCCTGCATCGACCTGGCGACCACCCTGGAGCTGCTCAACCACCTCGCCGCTGCCGTCAAGCAAGCCCAGGAGCGCCAGCTGGCTGCGGTCTGAGGGGGCCGGAGCCCCAGGAATTGTGTTGATTTAGCACTCGCCAATCGCGAGTGCCAGATTGTTGTCTTTCCATCAAAGTGTTTGCGCTGAACAACGTGCTGCTTGGGGCTACTTATGTTGCTTGTCTCGTCCCGAGCGCGGCCGATGACCTACCTCTTGCAGTTTTGTGGCGTGATTGAACCGCTACAGCTCTTCTATTTGGAACAACGGAACCTTGATGCGCAGTTCTCCCCCGTCGGCGCCGTCGATCCAGCGGTGGGTCCCGCCTTTGGAGGGTTCCGGCCCTTTCAGCTTGATGACGTGATGACCTGGGCCCAGGACATTGCCCTTGGGCGGAAATGGGATCTGGTGGCCATTCAACGCACCGTTCTTGACGTGTGGATGGAGCGGGCGGAGGTGATTCGCCAGTGGCAGAGCCGGCTGCGGGAGGAACCCGCCGACCGCCTGCTGGTGGCGGCGATTGGCACCCCACTGGATTGGTCGGCCCGCTGCGAGCGGCTGATGCGCAACTGACCAGGCCAGCCCGCCGCGATTGCACGGGTGGCCAAGTGAAATGACCTGCTGATCGGGATTCTCGCGAATGCGGGTATCATCACGATATGGAAGGGGTTTCACGATGCTTGTTGACGCACGTCGCCTGGAGGAGGGTCACATTATTCACACCAAAGTTTGCGTCATCGGTGGAGGCGCGGCCGGTTTGACCCTGGCGCTCACCCTGGAAGAACGTGGCATTCAGGCATGCATCATTGAAAGCGGAGGATTCGCTGCAGAAGAGGCCAATCGAGATCTCTATCGGGGCGAGAATGTTGGCCTTCCCTATCGGTTTTCAGACGGTCAACGCAGTCGTTATCTCGGTGGCAGCAGCAACTGTTGGGGGGGCTGGTGCCGTCCGATGGAAGAACAGGATTTCCAGCAGCGGGATTGGTTCCCCTACAGCGGCTGGCCCATCACCAAAGCCGATTTGAAGCCCTACTACGACAAGAGCCGAGACATTCTCAAGCTGGGCCCGCCGCGATTTGATGTGCCCTATTGGGTGGAGACGATCAAGCGGCCCAACGTGCGACGCCACCCCTTCGTCGGAACTGACGTGGTGGATTTCGTCTCCCAGTTCAGTCCACCCGTGCGCTTCGGGGTGGATTACAGGGAGCAGATCGAGACGGCCAAGCATGTCACCATTTATCTCAACACCAATGCCGTCAATATCGCCACGGATGGGGGTGAGGAGGTTCGACGCGTTGAGCTGCAGACCTTAACGGGCCGCAGGGCCAGCGTCGAGGCGAAGATCTTTGTTCTTGCCACTGGTGGGATCGAAAACCCCCGTCTTTTGCTGGCCTCCAACAAGGATCGCCCCGCAGGCCTCGGCAATCAGCATGACCTCGTGGGGCGATTCTTCATGGAACACCCACGGATGACGACGGGTTATGTAAACTTCCGTCCCGGTTGGTCTGATAATTTGCTCTATGACATGAAGTATCACTATCACAACCATCATGTTTCGGCTCACGGCATCTGCATTGCCGCCCAATTTGGCCTGAGCGTGGAGGCGCGGGCCCGGGAAGGTTTGCTCAATACCAGTGTGCGATTGGATTCCGTGTTTGTGGGCGAACGCACAGGTGTGAAGGAGTCATTGGTGAACATCAAGCGCCGATTGACGGGTGCCGAGCCACCCACTCACTCGCTGCGGCAGGGTTTGAAAACCTTGGCCACCCATCCCTTGCAAACCGTTGGCTTTGTCGCGGCCCGGGGGCTGCGTTGGCGCTCCTTGATTGACTGCACCCGCTTTCAGATCATCGCCGAACCGACCCCGGATCCCAGCAGCCGGGTGATGCTCTCGGCCCAGCGCGATTCACTGGGCATGCCCCGGGTGAAAGTGGATTGGCGTGTGGGTGCCCAGACCAAGCGCACCATTGATCGCACCCTGGCGCTGGTGGCGGAGGAATTCAGCCGCGCTGGTGTTGCCGATGTGACCCTGGATCCATCGATTGAGGACCACGGCTGGCCCGACACGTTTGAGCATGAAGGGTGTTGGCATCACATGGGCACCACCCGCATGCACCATTCCGCCAGGCAGGGTGTGGTGGATCAACATTGCCGCGTGCATGACACCACCAACCTCTACGTGGCGGGCAGTTCGGTGTTCCCCACGGCGGGTGGCGACTTCCCCACGATCACCATCGTGGCCCTGGCCCTACGGCTAGCCGATCACATCGAGACCGTGCTCGCGGCCCCCAGCCCCCGGCTGATTGCCGTTTGAGGCTCCGCCCTTCCGGCCCTCAAGCCCCCCACCAGAGCCACAGACCGGCCACGGCCAGGGGAACCGTGAGGTTATCCACCCCGGCGGTGGCCCATTGCTCCAGGGCCGTGGCCACCCCGGCCAGGACCAACAGGGACCACAACGGTGGCGCAGTGGCGGGCTGGAGGGCGGCCACCAACAGCAGCACGGCGGCGCTGGCCCCCCCCATCACCGCCGTTCCCACCAGGGAACGGGTTTGACCCCACACCTGCCAGCGGGGTGAGGCCACCAAGGGACCCACGAGCCCAGCCAGCCCATCGCCAAAGGCCATCACCAGCACACCCGCCGCCATGGCCTGGGCCCGATCGGGCCAGAGCAACCAAAAGAGAAGGGTGATGGAGGCGCCGTAACCCACGGTGCCGTAGCTCTGTCGATCTATGTCCTCGATGCCGGGCAGCAGGCGGAGTCGATGGTTCAGGGCCGCCAGAAGGGTGACGACTCCGGCCACGGGCAGGGCTACCCACCGCTCAATGCCGCAGAACCAGGCGATCAGCACCACCGGCCCACTGCCGATGTGCACCAATTTCCGACTCCATTCCGGCTGATCGGGCCACCGCTGTTGCATCAGTTTGGCCAGCCAGGCCAGGAGGCTGAGCCACGCCGCCACCAGGGCTGGACCCAGCCAAGGGGGGACTGGCCAGACGGCGTTCACGCCGCCTGGTGCCTGTGGCTCATCACCCGCAGCTTCATGATCGCCTTGGCCTCCAGCTGCCGCACCCGTTCCCTGGAGACGTTGATCTGCCGGCCGATCTCGGCCAGGGTGAGGGGTTCCTCGCCCTCCAGGCCAAATCGCAGCCGCAGGATCTTCTGCTCCCGTTCATTGAGTTGGGCAAGCCAGGTCACCAGATGCTCCTTCTGCAAAAGGCTGTCCATGGAATCGAGATGGCCATTGCTGGCGGGATCGGCGATCAGTTCCCCCAGGGTGCTGCGATCCTCCTCGCCCCGCGCATGGGCATCCAGGGAGGCACAGGGTGCCGTCTGGGCCATCAGCTCCTCCAGCTCCTCCGGTTCCATCCCCATGCCATGGGCCAATTCGAGCCGGTTGGGTTGGCGTCCCAGGCGGTGGGAGAGCTCCCGGGTGATGCGGCGGAGCTTGGAGAGTTTTTCGCTGATGTGGATCGGCAGGCGGATGGTGCGGGCACTGTTGTCGATGGCCCGGGTCATGCCCTGCCGAATCCACCAATAGGCATAGGTGGAAAACTTATAACCCATGCCCGGATCAAACTTGTCCACGGCCCGCTCCAAACCGATGGCACCCTCTTGGACCAAATCCAGCAGTTCAAGACCCTGGTTTTGATATTTTTTCGCCACACTCACCACCAGCCTCAGGTTGGCGGCCATCATGCGATCCCGAGCCCGCTGGCCCATGCGGATCTGGCGCTTTTGGCGGGAGGTCAAAGCCTCTGGAGGGAGTTGTTGCAGCTCCTTTCCCTGGCGCACGTGGTGGGCAAGCTCAATCTCCTCGGCGGGCGTCAGCAGGGGAACCCTGCCGATGGTGCCTAAGTACCAGCCGATGGAGTCGGTGGCGACGCGACCGGATGGTTTAGCCACTCCCGCCCTGGAGGGCGTGCGGCTGGGAGGAAGTCGAACTCCCTTTTCGGCTGGCAAGCGTGGCTCAAGCCCGATGGCGTCACCAGGGACGCCAGCCGAGGCTGGAGCGGATTGCAGAGGGATCCCCATCACCCTGCTCCTCCGGTCAGATTTGCGCCGGAATTTAGCAGAGCCAGCCCGGAAGAGTTGTTCAAAATATGGGGAATTTCTGTAATTCATGCTCCCCTGGCTCCCTGTTTGGGGTTCTGGGGCGGACGTGTCGGGATTCCGGAACCGTTGGCGGCCCGGCTAGCGGTGTCGCTGTCACTCCGCGGTGGCTCCGCCGCTGGTCAGACCACCCCGCCAGCGCTTCATCAGGGTGGTTTGCACAAGCTTGGGTTTGGCCTCGCTCGGCCGCTGTTCATAGGTGCCGTCAGGCAACATGTGCCAAGCGCCGCTGTCGTTGAGGTAAAGATCCAACACAGCTTCCAGCTCCTTGGCTAGGGAGGGCGCTTCGATGGGCGCCACCGCTTCCACCCGCCGGTCGAGGTTGCGGGGCATCCAATCCGCGCTGCCAATGAACATCTCCGCCTGACCGCCATTGCCAAACCAGAACAGGCGCGAGTGTTCCAGAAAGCGGCCGATCACGCTCACCACCTGGATGGTTTCGCTGATGCCCGCCAGGCCGGGTCGTAGGCAACACATGCCGCGGATGATCAGCTCAATCACCACACCGGCCTGGGAGGCTTCGTAGAGCAGATTGATGATGGCGGGATCCACCAGGGCATTCATTTTGCAGCGAATGTGCCCTCCCCGTCCTGCTTTGGCGTGGTCAATCTCTCTTTGAATCAGGGCTTCCATGCCCTTGCGCAGGGTGACGGGGGCGACAAGAAGCTTGCGGAAGCTCTGCTGCTTGGAAAAGCCGGTGAGGTAGTTGAAAAGCTCAACAAGGTCTTCGCCAAACTCCGGCCGACAGCTAAGCAGGCCAAGGTCGGTGTAGAGATTAGAGGTGCGTGAGTTGTAGTTGCCGGTGCCGATGTGCACATAGTTGCGCAAGCTCTTCTTCTCCCGTCGCACGACCAGTAACACCTTGGTGTGGGTCTTCAGGCCCACCACTCCATACACCACATGCACGCCGGAGCGTTCAAGCTGGCGCGCCCATTGAATGTTGTTGTCTTCGTCGAAACGGGCCTTTAACTCCACCAGGGCCATGACTTGTTTGCCGTTTTCCGCCGCTCGAATCAAGGCGGCGATCACACCAGAATCCTTGGACGTGCGGTAGAGCGTCATCTTGATCGCCAACACGGAGGCGTCCTCCGCGGCCTGGTTCAAAAACTCCTCCACGGATGTAGAAAACAGGTCGAAGGGGTGATGCAACAACACATCTCCACGGCGGATCACCGAGAAGATGCTTTGGAATTCTTCCGCCTTGATCGAACCATCTCCGAGCAGCGTCGTCTGGGCCCGCATCAGGGGAGGGGCCGTGCGGCCCTTGTAGGGCGCGTCCTTGAGCTCGGGGAGGGGGATGCTCAGCAGATGCATCAGGTCATCCAGGCCCAGGGGGCCATTGATGCGGTAAACGTCCTCCGGCTCCACGTCCGCCCCCTCCATCAGGAGGCGCACCATGTCTTCCGGCATCTCATTGGCCACCTCCAGGCGCACCACCTCCCCCCCCAGCCGCCGCTTGCGCAGACCCTCCTGCAGGGCCTCCATCAGGTCGTCGGCCTCCAGATCGCGCAATTCCAGATCGGCATCACGGGTGATGCGGAAGAAGTAATGCCCTTCCACCGTCATGCCGGGAAACAGCATCTGCAGGTTGAAGGCCACCACCTGCTCCAGGGGCACGGCCGTGAACACGGGCGTGGGATGGCGGTCGCACAGGTGGTTGGGCAGGGGCACGAACCGGGGCAGAATTTTCTGGGGCACCTTCACACGGGCAAATTGCCGTTGTCCGGATTCCGGATCACGAATCAAGGCCGCCACGTTGAGGCTGAGATTGCTCATGAACGGGAACGGGTGGGCAGGATCCACCGCCAGAGGCGTGAGCACGGGAAAGATCTCGGAGCGGAAATATCGAGTCAGCCATTCTTTTTGTCGTTTGTTGAGCTTCAGATAATCGAGCACATAGATGCCATGCTCCGCCAGTTGGCGTTTGAGGAATTGCCGGTAGTGCTGTTGTTGGGACTCGAGGAGCGGCCGCAGTTGTTGTTGGATGGCTTCCAGCTGCTCCAGCGGGGAGAGGCCGTCATCGCTGCGGATGTTCACCCCGGCCTCCTGTTGAGACTTGAGGGAGGCCACCCGCACCATGAAAAATTCGTCGAGGTTGTTGCTGAAAATCGCGCTGAATTTTGCCTGCTCTAGCAAGGGCACGCTTGGATCCAGGGCTTGGGCCAAAACTCGCTTATTGAACGCGATCCAGCTCAATTCGCGGTTGATGTAGAGCTCCGGTGGCACCACCGTGGCCCCAGTCTCTGGCTTCATGGAATCTCCCCGCACCTGAGTGGATCAAGATGCGCCAATGGCGCAGTGATTGACCGTAGCAACGGATGACGGCGCCTTCCATGTCGCGGCGGCGACATCGTGCCGCCCAGGTCACCCCGCTGGCCCCAAGGGGGCCGAGCCGGCGGAGGGTCTGGGCGGTCCTCCCGCCGTCATCAGGGCCCCCACGCCGAGCAGCAGGCCGATGCCCAACCAGAACGGACTGGTGCGGCCGATGGTTTCGTAGGCCAGACCGGCCAGGGGGGGACCGAGAAAACTGCCCAGACTCTGGAGCCCCTGCAGGCTCCCGAGGGCTGCCCCCTGCCCCTCCTCTCCGAGGCGTCGCGACACCAGGGCCCGCAGGCAAGGCGTGATCAGGCCCGTGCCGAGCGCCAGGGCGGCGACGGCGATGAAGGCCAGGGGCACCGCGGTGCCCCGAACGGTGAGGGGGAGCAACAGGCAACCCGTTCCGGCGAAGCCCAGGCCGGCCAGGGACAGGCGCCACTCTCCGAAGCGCCGCGCCAGGGGGCCGATCAGCCCTCCCTGCACCACCATCGCCACCAGGCCCACCACCAGAAAGGCGGCGGAGGCCAGCCGGGGGCCCCAGGCGAAGGCTTGCTTGAAATAGAGCACCAGGATGCCCGTGAAGCCGCTGAAGGCAAAGAAGAAGAGAAAGAATGCTCCACACAGCCGTCCCACCTGGGGATGGCGCAACACCCGCAGCAACTGCCGCCAAGGCTGGAGCTCCCGGGCCGAGGGCATTGGACTGCGGGCGTGGGGAGGGTGGGTTTCCGGCAGCAGGAGCACCACCATCAACAAATTGAACAGGGCGAAGGCCACCCCCAGGGCCAAGGGCAGCCGCACCGACACCCCGGAGAGCAGGCCGCCCAATGCGGGCCCAAGGATGAAGCTGAGGCCGAAGGCCACCCCAATCAGGCCAAAGGCGCGCGCCCGCTGCTCGGCGGGGGTGATGTCCGCCAGGACGGCGCCGGCCGTGGCGGCCGTGCCGCCGCTCACCCCATCAATCAGCCGTCCGGCGAACAACAGGGCCAGGGGCAAGCCGCTGGCGGTGGCCCCTGGCCACAACCGCTCCCAGGGGAGGCTCAGGGTGAGGGCAAAGAGCCCCAATCCCACCACGGTGCCCGCCACGCAGGCCGTGATCACCGGTTTGCGGCCGAAGCGGTCGCTGAGGGCGCCGATCAGGGGGGTGAAGGCGAACTGGGCCAGGGCATAGCTGCCACCAAGCAGGCCGAGAACCCTGCCGTCATTGGTGAGATTGGCCAGCAGGAACGGCAACAGGGGAAAGATCAACGATTCCCCCAGCCTGTCGTTGAGCAGGGTGAGAAAGGCGCTGAAGACAATGGTGCGGCGCGCGCGGCTCAGGGGGCAGACCCAGCAATGGCAGCCAAGCTTCCCACGCCGCAAGGGCGCGCCGATGGGCTCCCCTGGCGATAATGCGCCGGTTGTCCCTTGGGCGCCGGCGTGGCGATCGCTGCCTCCGGGCTAGTGCTGGTGCTTTTTACCCTGGCCCATCTGGCGGGTTTGGGGTTGGCTTGGTGGGACCCGCCGGCCTTTGAGCGTTACGCCACCGCCCTTCACCGCTCTCCCTTGTTGCCGTTGGGGGAGGCGGGTCTGCTGGTGCTCCTGGTGGTGCACCCCGCCCGGGCCTTGGCCCGCGCCTGGGCCAACCGGGAGGCCCGCGGCCCAGTGGCCGCCCAGCGCCGCAGTCGACGGGAGGGGGGGGTGGAGCCCCTGGCGGCCCTCGCCGGTCGGCTGATGCCCTGGAGCGGAGGGGTGTTGCTGGTGTTTCTGGCTGTGCATCTCGCCCAGCTGCGCCTGGTGCGTCCGCCGGCTGGGCAGGAGCTGGCGGCCCTGCGGGCCGTCCTTGCCCAGCCCCATTGGTTGGCCCTGTATGCCGCGGCTGGTGTGGCGCTGGCCTTCCATCTCTTTCACGGCCAGGAGAGTGCCCACCGCTCCCTGGGCCTGCTCTCCCCCCCCCGTGCCCTGCCCATTCGCCAGGCCAGCCGGAGCCTGGCCCTGTTTCTCGGGGCCGGCTTCACCCTGTTGCCCTTCGTCCTGCTGGGTAGGGGGCTTCCATGAGCGGCGCCTCCCGCCTGGACCCCCGGCTGCCTGACGGACCCGTGGGCACGGCCTGGCAACGGGCCCGGGATGGGTTTCCCCTGATCAGCCCGGCCAATCGGAAGCGGCTGCGGATCCTGGTGGTGGGCAGCGGCCTGGCGGGGTCGTCCGCCGCGGCCACCCTGGCGGAGCAGGGTTACCAGGTGACCCTGATCACCTATCACGACAGCCCCCGCCGTGCCCACTCGGTGGCCGCCCAGGGGGGCATCAACGCGGCGAAAAACTACGCCAACGATGGCGACAGCGTGGAGCGGCTCTTTCGCGACACGGTGAAGGGCGGTGACTTCCGCGCCCGGGAGGCGGGCTGCCACCGCTTGGCGGAACTGAGCTCCGGCATCATCGACCAGTGCGTGGCGCAGGGGGTGCCCTTCGCCCGGGAGTATGGCGGCACCCTGGCCACCCGCAGCTTCGGGGGCACCCTGGTGAGTCGCACCTTCTATGCCCGCGGGCAGACCGGCCAGCAACTGCTCTATGGCGCCGTGCAGTCGCTCCTGCGTCAGGTGGCCGCCGGGCGGGTGACCCTGCTCCCCCGGCGCGACATGGTGGAGCTGATCACCGTGGACGGGGTGGCCCGGGGGGTGGTGTGCCGCCATCTGCTCAGCGGCGCCCTGGAGGCGCACACCGCCCATGCCGTGCTGCTGGCGAGTGGAGGCTATGCCAACGTCTACTTTTTGTCGACGAATGCGGTGAAGAGCAACGCCAGCGCCATCTGGCGTGCCTACCGCAAGGGGGCTTTTTTCGCCAATCCCTGCTTCACCCAGATTCACCCCACCTGCATTCCCAGCGGCGACGTCTACCAGAGCAAGCTCACCTTGATGAGCGAGAGCCTGCGCAACGATGGTCGGGTGTGGTTGCCCTTGCATCCGGGAGATCCCCGGTCGCCCGAACGGATCCCGGAGGAGGAGCGCGACTACTTCCTGGAGCGCCAATACCCCACCTACGGCAACATGGTGCCCCGGGATGTGGCCTCCCGCCGGGCCCGGGAGCTCTGCCTGGCCGGTCATGGCGTGGGGCCTGGTGGCCGCTCGGTGTATCTGGATCTGGCGGAGGCCATCCGCCGGGATGGGCAGGAGGCGATCGAGACCCGTTACGGCAATTTGCTGCAGATGTATGAACGCATCACGGGGGAGAATCCACGGGTCCGGCCCCTGCGCATCTACCCGGCTCCCCATTACACCATGGGCGGCCTCTGGGTGGATTACCACTTGATGAGCAGCGTGCCCGGCCTGTTCGTGCTCGGGGAGGCCAATTTCTCCGAGCACGGCGCGAATCGGCTCGGTGCCAGCGCCCTGATGCAGGGGTTGGCGGATGGCTATTTCATCGCGCCGGCCACGGTGCCGGCCTGGTTGGCGGGGGTCTCCCATCCGGAGGTCGACGCGAACCATCCCGCCTGCCGGGAGGCCCTGGCGGCGGCGAAGGCCCGGCTGGGGGCCTTGCTCGCTCCAAAGGGCGGCGGGAGGGGGCGAAGGCCCGTGGACGCCTTCCATCGGGAGTTGGGCCTGTTGATGATCGACGCCTGCGGCATCAGTCGCTCCGGACCGCGGCTGCGCCAGGCGCTCTCGGAGGTGGAGCTGCTCCGCCAGCGCTTCGCCGAGGAAGGGGGCGTGGCCGACGCTGCCGATGGGGAGACGCAGGGCCCCAATGGGGAGCTGGAGAAGGCCCTGCGGCTGGAGGATTTCCTTGGCCTGGCCGATCTGATGCTGCGGGATGCCCTGGCCCGGGAGGAATCCTGCGGCGCCCACTTTCGCGAGGAGCATCAAACCGCCGAGGGCGAGGCCCTGCGGGACGACGCGGGGTTCTGCCACATCGCCGCCTGGGAGTTCGCCGGCGGGGATGCTCCCCGTCGCCACAGCGAACCCTTGACCTACACCACCCTCACCCCCACGGCCCGCTCCTACCGCTGATGGACTCCACCCTCTCGCTCACCTTCGAGATCTGGCGGCAAGCCACGGCGGCGGGGCCGGGCGTTTGGGAGTGCCATCCTCTGGAGGGGCTGAGCCCGGATCTGTCCCTCTTGGAGGCCCTGGACGTGCTCAACGAGAGGCTGATCGCCCGTGGGGAACGCCCCATCAGCTTTGATCACGATTGCCGGGAAGGGATCTGCGGCTCCTGCGGGTTCCTGGTGAATGGCCAGGCCCATGGCCCCGCGGCCGACACCACGGTGTGCCAGCTCTACCTGCGCCAGTTCCGCGACGGGCAACGGCTTGTGTTGGAGCCCTGGCGGGCCCGGGCCTTTCCCGTGCTCCAGGATCTGATGGTGGATCGCTCCGCCCTTGACCGCATCCTGGAGGCGGGGGGGTACTGCTCGGTGAACACCGGCAGCGCGCCGGAGGCCAACAGCCTCCTGGTGGGTCGGGAGCAGGCCGCGAGCGCCTTCGATGCCGCCACCTGCATCGGTTGCGGCGCCTGCGTGGCCAGCTGCCCCAATGCCTCCGCCAGCCTGTTCGTGGCGGCCAAGCTGGCCCATCTCGGCCAGCTCCCCCAGGGGCAGCCAGAGCGGCGCCAGCGGGCCGACGCCCTGCAACGGCAGATGGAGATCGAGGGGTTCGGGAGCTGCGGCAACCAGCTGGAATGCGAGGCGGCCTGCCCCAAGGGCATCTCCGCCGACTGGATCAGCTGGATGCACCGCGAGCGCTGGTCGTCGTGATGGGCGGATCGGGAGGAAGCAGGGGCCGGGGGGCGATCGATCCCGGGCTCAGTGCGCTCCCAGGGCGGCATCCAGCCCCGCGCACACGGCCGCCAGAAACGGCAGATCCAGGGTGGCGATCTCGTCGCTGGGACGGTGGTAGTGCGGGTTGCGCAAAAACGAGGTGTCGGTGACCAGAAGGGCATTGAAGCCCTGATCCCAGAAGGGGCTGTGGTCGCTGCGGCGGGTGTCGGGCAGGGGGCGACCCCGGAGGGGCACAGGCAACACTTTGGTTTTCACGTGGCGACCGACCCGCTGGGCCAGGGCCGGGAGCTGGGGGATCGCCCGGGTGTTGGCCACCAGGGTGATGAAGTCTCCCCGGGCGCCATAGATCCAGCGCATGGCCGGGTGGGGGTAGCGCTGGTCGGGGCCGGTGAAGGCCAACATCTCCAGGCTCACCATCAGGTGGAGGGGTTGCCCCCGGGCGCGGAGCTGCTCGGCGAGGGCCCGGCTGCCGAGCAGGCCCTCCTCTTCCTGATCAAACGCCACCAGCCACATGGGGCGGCGGGGCGGTGAGGCCTGCCAGCGGCGGGCCAACTCCAACAGGGCGGCCACGCCGCTGGCGTTGTCATCGGCCCCCGGTGACTGGGGTGGGCCGTCGTAGTGGGCGCCCACCAGCAACGGGGCCAGGTTTGGGCGACGGCCGGGGAGCTTGAGGATCAGGTTGATCCCGGAGGTGGGGCCCCGCCGGAACGGGTGCTCCTCCAGGGGGCCCAGGGCGCTCAGGCGTTCCCGCAGCAGGCTGCGCACCGCCAGGAGCCCCAATGGATCCCATTGGGCATGGCGGGGCCTGGCCAGCAGGGTGAGGTCGTGCAACAGGCGCTCCTGGAGGGAGGGCGGCTGGGGCAGGGGAGTGAGCGTTGTGGGCACCGCTGGCCTTGAGCACAGCTCTTCCCTTAGCAAGAGACGAAGGGTTTCGCAAACATTTGCCGCAGCCTGGCGGTGGCGGTGGCCATGGGGGGCGGGGAGCCGAGAGGCCCGTGGCTTCAGGGCGCCTTTGCCGGGGGTGGAGGCGGTGGCGGTGGAGGCGGCATGGGCTTGGTTGCCGTGGGGGGCCGCTGGGGAGGGTGGGCCGCCGTGAAGGCCTGAATCGCATGGACGAGGCATGTTCTGGCCTGTTGACGCAGGCATTCAGCCGCGCGGAGAAGATCGTCTTCGGGGGAGTGCGCGGTGATGGTGTTTTTCCAGCGGGTGAAATCACGCAAGACGCCAGCCCACAACGCCGGAAAAATCACCATCATCACCACAAAAAGCAGGCCGCCCCCCAGGTCCATGGTCTTGAAAATGGATTGCAGGAGCCACCAGGTGAGCATGGAAGCAACAAGGCGCAAGGCGGCTCGCAGGGGCCATGGTTGATGGAAGAGCTGGATCAACCACTTGCGCCTGGAGCGACGCTTCACCCAGCTCGGGGAGGTTGGTCCAGGGTTGGTTGAGGTTGTCTCTGCCGTGGTCTTGCCCTCTAGGGCCTTCATTTCGCTGGTCAGCCATCGCTCCCGATAGGTCTGAAGGTGCTGCAGCAATCGGTTGGCATAGGTTCGGTGGCTTTTGCGGGCAAAATCGAGGCAGAGGCCTGAGGCGTTTTGAACCACACTGGCCATGGTTTGCACCTCCGAGGGTCTCCAGGTGGCCCCGCAAGTGGCGCAGCCCATGGCGGCCGGCACGGCTCCCGCGTCTCCCTCCAAGGCGATGCCCGCCAAGGCTTGACCCCAGCGGATTCTGGGGTCTTTGCTGGGGGCGACCCGGGCCGAACCGCACTGGGGACACATCCGCAGGGGTTGGCCATGCTGTCCACGGTCAGGCCAACCTGATTTCAGGGCGTCATGTTGATGCTGAAACTCTAACGATTCCAGGGGATGGCGCGTGTCGTAAGGATAGCTGCCCTGGCACTGGTAGCCCCAACGTCAGGTGAAAGCGATTCAAGTTTGTAAGTTCGCCAAGTCTTCCGTCAATCCCACTAGCGTTGGCCGATTCTCGGGAGCGTCTCCATGTCTCCAGACCCTCCCACTCCGGAGGATGCCACCTCTGGTGGCGGCTGGCCCCTGATCGATGGTTGGGCGCGTGCCACCCTCTCCCCCACCGGCCCCCGCCTCTGGCAGACCCTCACCCACAAGAGCGCCTGTCTCTCCTGTGCCTGGGGCACCGGTGGCCAGAACGGTGGCTTTCGCGATGAGCTGGGTGAACCCCTGCAGCGCTGCCTCAAGAGCGTGGAGGCCATCAGCGCCGAACTCCAGCCGGCGGTGCCCGCCGAGGTGTTCACGGGTCTGGGTTTGGGGGAGCTGCAACGGCTGACCTCCGCCGAATGCGACCGGCTGGGCCGCCTCGATCGGCCCTTGATCCGGCGGGAGGGCAGTGACCACTACGAACCGATCGGCTGGGAGGAAGCCCGGGCCCTCACGGCCGCGGCCTTTCGCGGTCCGGCGCCGGAGCGGGTGGCCTCCTACAGCTCCGGCCGCTCCTCCAACGAGGCCGCTTGGCTGTTGCAGCTGCTGCTGCGGGCCATGGGATCCAACAACCTGGCCGACTGCTCCGATCTGTGCCACGCCCCCTCCACCGTGGGCCTGAGTCAGGTGTTTGGTAGCGGCACCTCCATGGTCAACCTGGAGAGCTTGCGCCAGGCCGATGGTGTGGTGCTGGTGGGCTCCAACGCGCCGGCCAACCACCCGCGCCTGATGAATGAGCTGATCCGCCTGCGGGAGCGGGGCGGCACGGTGATCGTCATCAACCCCGTTCTGGAGGCTGGCCTGCTCAGGTTTGGCTCGCCCGCCTTTCCCCTCCGCTCCATGCCGCGGGGCTCGGAGATCGCCTCCCTGTTTCTGCAGCCCAGGCCGGGCTCCGACGTGGCGGTGTTTCTGGGGATTCAGAAGGCGCTGCTGGAGGGGGGCGCCATCGCCTGGGACTTTCTCAAGGCCCACAGTGAGGGCTGGCCCGAGGTCATCGCCCAGATCGAGTCCACCCCCTGGGAACGGATCACGGACTGCTGCGGCCTGAGCCGGGAGGAGCTGGAGCTCAGCGCCAGCCGGCTGGCGGCCTGTCGCGCCGTGGTGTTTGCCTGGGCCATGGGCATCACCCACCACGGCAACGGCACCGACAACGTGCGGGCCATCGCCAACACCGCCGTGCTCACCGGCCATGTGGGTCGCCCCGGGGCGGGCACGATGCCGATCCGCGGCCACTCCAATGTGCAGGGCTTCGGCTCCATGGGGGTGACGGTGCGGTTGCGGGAGACGATGGCCCTGGCCCTGGAGCGGTTGCTGGGCCAACCCCTCAGCCCCCTGCAGGGCTACGACACCCGTGCCCTCATCGAGGCGGCCGACCAGGGTGCCGTGGACACCCTGCTGTGCCTGGGCGGCAATCTGTTCGGCGCCAACCCCGACAGCGGCCAGGCCCGTCGGGCCCTGGGCCGCATCGACACCCTCGTCTACCTGGCGACCAAGCCGAACACGGGCCATTTCCATGGGTTGGGCGCCCGCCAAACCCTCCTGCTGCCCGTGTTCAACCGCTTTGAAACCCCCCATCGCACCACCGTGGAATCCGGCAACAACTGGGTGCGGCTCAACGAGCCCGGCACCACCCACCTGCGGGGTGGCCAGCTGGTGAGCGAGGTGGAGTTTCTCGCCGATCTGGCCCATCGCATCCATGGCGATCACCCCATCGACTGGCGTCGTCTGCGGGATCCCGTCCATGTGCGGGAGCTGATCGCGCGCACCGTGCCGGGCTATGAGGCCATCGCCGCCCTGGATGAAACCCGGCGGGAGTTTGAGGTGGGGGGCCGGGTGTTCCACGCGCCCCACTTCCCCACCGCGACCGGCCGGGCGCGGCTGGCCCCCACCCCCCTGCCGGAGCTGGCCCTGCCCCCGCCTGACCATTTCGGTGGCTTGGCCCCAGGGGAGCCAGGGGTGGTGCTCAGCTTGATCACCGCCCGCAGCTACGGCCAACACAACACGGTTGTCTACAAAGCCGGCGACAGTTACCGGGGCATGCCGCACCGCCAAACCATCCTGATGAATCCCAACGACATCGCCAGCAGTGGCCTGACCGCCCATCACCGGGTGCGGGTGCAGGGGGAGGCGGGGGCGTTGGAGGAGATCGAGGTGATTCCTGGCTCGATTCGGCGCGGCGCGGCGCTGATGTTTTATCCCGAGGCCAATGTGCTCATGCGCCCAGTAATTGATGCCGCCAGCGGCACGCCCGCCTACAAGCGGGTGCCCGTTCTGGTGCGAGGCCAACGCAGTGGAAACTGAACCGACCATGAAAACCGTCTGGATCATTGATGGCGCCTATCTTTTCAACCACGGTCGAACTCACCCGTTTGACTATCTCAAGTTGCGGTCTGAATTGGAGCGACTCAATGGCCTCCCCATCCACGAGGCCTACTATCTCAACTCCACCCGTGACCCCGCCACGGAGGCCCAGAATGCCTTCCACAGTTGGCTGAAGTCAGCCCCTCCTCGGGGCCCGAAGATCCGCGTGCAGCTTTATCGGCTCAAGGAGCTGCATGTGACCTGCAAGCACTGCGGCACGGAATTTGTGCGTGAGGTGCAGAAGGGCGTGGACGTGGGCATCGCCACGTTGATGGTGAAACTGGCCGCCCAGGGGGTTTACGACCGGCTGATCCTCTCCGCCGGGGATGGAGACTTCGAGGATGCGATTTCCTACGTCAAATCGGAGCGCCTCAAGGAGGTGTGGGTGTGCGGTTCCCAAGACAATCTCTCTCCCGATCTTCAGTCGTATGCCGACAACGTGATTTGGTTGGAAGACCTGCACCCCGCCATTGACAAGGAGGCCTGATCCCCTCGTGATCCGCCCCCTGGCGGCGGACGACATCCCCACCGTGACCGCCTGGGCCCGGCGGGAAGGCTTCAGCCCCGGAGTGGGGGATGTGGCGATCTACCGCAACACTGATCGGCAGGGGGTGTGGGTGGCCTGCCTGGGCTCGGAGCCGGTGGGTTGCGTGGCGGGCGTGCGTTACAACGCCAGCTATGGCTTCATCGGGCTGTTCCTCGTGGTGCCCGAGCAACGGGGGAAGGGATATGGGGTGCGGCTCTGGCGCCATGCCCTCCATCACCTGGCCGATGTGCCCTGCATTGGTCTGGAGGCCGCTCCGGAGCGCATCGCGGATTACGCCGGTTGGGGCTTTGTCCCCGCCTCGCCGACCACCCGCTGGCAGCGCCCGGCCCCCGGGGAGCTCCCGGGCCCGAGCTCACCATCCCGCGCGCAGGCCGGAGCGAGCGATCATCCCTTGGGCCCTGCCTGGTGTCTG
>JBKDSY010000233.1:0-6319 GCA_046340755.1 Cyanobacteriota bacterium | reverse complement strand
CCAGATCCGCGTGCACTGCGCCCACATGCAGCACCCGATCGTGGGGGATCCGCTCTATTCCCGTGCCCGCCGCCTGCCGGTGGACCTGCCCGGCCAGGCCCTGCACGCCGTCGCCCTGGGCCTGAACCACCCCATCAGCGGTGAACGGATGCGGTTTGCGGCACCGTTGCCGGAGGCGTTTGAGAAGCTGTTGGCGGTGTTGCGGAGGCGGGCGGGGGTGCCGTCTGGGGGGAGGGAGGGAGTCGAGGGGTTCGGGCTGGAGCCACTGAACGCTCCTGAGTGAACCGGCGCCCTGGTGTCGGGTGAAGGGCCTGGAGCAGGTGATGGCAGCGATGAACAAGCAGCCACTCCTCGGTCCAGTGGTGCTGCAGAAGTTGGTGGTGGATATCACCGACCGTCAAGAGTCAAGGCAAAGACCCCCCAACGGGGAGGGGACACAGCCAAAACCCTGAAGCCACGTGGCGCTGGAGCAGAACGAGCCACCAGCGCAGGCAGCTGAACGCATGGCGGCCGGAGGGGGAGAGCTGGGGATGGTAAATCTTTGGCACAAAAGCGTGCATGCCTGGGATGGATCGCTACAATCGCCAACACATTTCTACCAATAGCCCCCGATGATGTGGAGTTCATAGAAAAGCAGCCGAAGACAAGTTCTCATGTTTATCCTTGGTCTGTCTTCAGCCATTCAACCCGTGGGCTGCGAGTTACCTCCAACGCCGAAGGGCAGATCCCAACATCTCATCCGGCACAAAGGGAGGGGACTTCGGTTGGCCCGGACCATCCAAACCATGTCGCTCTTGGTTATGGCTCTCGCAGGCGCCCTGCCATCCGCGGCCTTCTCCGGGTTGGAACACACTGTTCTATCCCCCATCAGCCAGGGACAGACAGGAAGGACCATTCCCGCGGAGATTGAAGCCCTCGCCACTCAAGCCAGTCAGGCGGACGATGAAGGAGCAGCTAACAAGTCCGTTGAACTGCAGCGCCAGGTGGTGGCCTGGGCGGAGGCAAACCTTCCACGAATTGATCCCTATCGAGCCGCAAGCCTAGACCTGCTTGGCCTGTACTTGAGCAAGGCAAGCGGCCCCGAAGAAGCCTTGCCGCCAACACAAGAAAGCATCAATATTCTCAAAGAACTAATGAACCGAAATCCCAATCCCAACCTACTCAAACGACTTCTGGTTCTGCAAAGAAGAAAGAGTTATTACCTAACTTACCTTCAACGCTTTCAAGAGGCAGTTCAGCTGGATGAAGAGACCATCATCCTAAGTCGCGAGTTAGTCAAGAAGGATCCTGAGGCTCGTGCAGATCTTGCCATGTCGTTGGACAACTTGAGAGTCAGCTACAGGGACGTTGGTCGAATTCAAGATTCCATCGCCCCGGCAGAAGAAGCGGTCAGCCTTTTCCGGGAACTCGCAAAGTCAAACAGCAATTATCAAACTGGTCTAGCCAGAACGCTGACAGGCTTGGGGGAAACATACAGAGGTCTAGGATTACAGCAGAAGGCACTCCCCTTTTTTGAAGAGACTGTCAGCATTCGACGTGATTTAGCGAGGAAGAATGAGCCCAGCGCCCTGGGCGATTTAGCATCCTCGTTGCATAATCTTAGTGTCAGCTACCGAGATGTCGGGCGGATTCAGGATTCCCTACCACTCTCGCAAGAATCGATAAAAATATACCGTGAATTAGCCAAAAAGAATCAAGACTACTCCACAGATCTCGCCGGCAGTCTTATTGGATTAAGCGCAACCTACACCAGTCTTGGCTTGCTGCAAGAGGCTGTTCCCCTCGATGAAGAATCCGTCAATATTAATCGACAGTTAGCCCGAAACAACCCACGACTTCGCGCCGATCTTGCCGCTTCCTTGCGCAGCCTCAGCGCGAGCTATCTAGATGTCGGGCGGATTCAAGATTCCCTGCCTCCTGCAATGGAGGCTTTAACCATTTATCGAGATCTGTCTAAGAATAATACGAATTATCTAGGCAATCTGGCCGGTGCTTTGACCGGACTTGGCGTCACTTACACCAGCCTGGGCCGCCTGCAAGAAGCAGTTTCACTGGATGAAGAGTCCGTGAATATCCGACGTCAATTGGCCAAAAAGAATCGCAGATATCTGGATGATCTAGCCACATCCCTTGGGAACCTGAGCGTGAGTTACCGCGACGTAAACCGACCGCAGGAGTCATTGCCCCCCGCACAAGAGACCTTGGACATCTACCGAGAGCTGGTACGTGAAAATCCCGCCTACCTTGGAGATTTGGCGGGTGCTTTGACCAACCTTGGTGCGATTTACACCGCCTTAGGAAGGCATCAAGAGGCCGTGCCACTGGATGAAGAGTCCGTCAAGATTCGTCGCGATCTAGTCAAGAAAAACCCTGGAAATCTTGATGATTTGGCTGGTTCCTTGTGTAGCTTAGGTGTGAGCTACCGCGAGGTTGGTCGCACTCAGGATTCGCTACCCCCCTCGTTAGAATGCATAGGGATTTACCGTGAACTTTCAAAAAACAATCCCAGATTTCTTGGCAATCTAGCAAGTTCTCTTTCAGGATTAGGCGTCGCCTATACAAACTTAGAAAGGCTCGAAGATGCAGTCCCCTTGGATGAAGAATCCGTCAGAATCAATCGTCAACTCGCCAGAACAAATCCTGGCTCTTTAGGTGGCTTGGCAAATTCCCTCAACAACTTGAGCGTGAGCTACCGCGACGTAGGTCGACAAGCGGAGGCAGTAAAAAGCGTTGAGGAAGCTATTCAGATTTATCGACAGCTATCGAAGGAAAGTTCTAAATATCTAATAGAATTAGCACGCTCTCTCGCAAATCTTGCCCACCTCTACAGCAAGCTAGAACGGCTTCAGGATGCACTGCCTCCCGCCACGGAAGCCGTGCGTATCCTTGAGCCACTAGCCGCAAAAAATCCTGCCCATCAAGACCTCCTAAATCGGGCACTTAATAACCTGTCTGACATCCAGAGGCGTTGGAACATCGCCAACAAAAAAGTATCTGTGTTGACCGTGGATGATCGCTCCTACCTGCCCGCCAACGACCCCACCACCACGATCAAGCGGGCCGTCGTGCGCGTCTGGCCTTCGTTTTCAGGCTCGGATGCCGGAATCGGCTCCCTACTGGGCACGGGCTTCGTTGTGCGCAGGCAGGGGGATCGGGCTTGGATCCTGACCGCCCGCCATGTGGTGCGTCAAGCCAACAATGACGCCATGCCCACCAGAGTGGAGGTGGAACTTTACGCGGGAACCCTTCCCGCCAACCTCTCGCCTCCGCGGCTGGAGGTGCGGGTGATACCCGTCCAGTCCGCCCGTGCGGACGATGATTTAATTCTGCTTGAGGTAAGGGGTATCCCCCAAGACCTGCAACCCCTCACCCTGGCCTCCAGCCTGCCAAGGGCACCCATCAGCACCCGAGTGGTAGGCCACCCCAACAATGTCCCCTGGAGTGTGACCGACTTATCCATCTTGAAAGCCGGTCCCGAGGAGCTGCTCCTGGATGGTGATCTGGAGCAGGGAGCCTCCGGCGGGCCTGTCCTCAACAATGCAGGGGAAGTGGTGGGTTTGGTGTATCAGTCGGATCCGCGTGGCAATATGCGCACCACATCCGCCTACAGCCAAACCCGTCTTCAAGCGATCATCAACAGCATTCCCTACTGACGCCATGGTGCACCAACCTTTCCAAAGAAAAATGAGCTCCCTCGTGCTTTTCCTTTTCTTGACGGGAGGCGGATTTCCCGCTGTAGCCCAGGAGTGCGACCGGGGCGACACCCGCTCCACCTCCTACATGCAACGCCCTGGGATGCGGCGCTGCGAGGGCTCTCGCAGCCGTCAGATCGCTGCCCAACAATTGGGCCTCGCCAGCTTCACCATCGGCCAAGCGAGGGAGGAGTCCGACCCGAATGGTGGCGGGTCCTATGTGCTTGAGGTTCCTTCCCTCACCAGGGATGGGAACAAGCCCGAGGTTGAAGTGCAAGCTCGAAAAGACAATTATCATCTGATCCCCCTTGAATTTCTGACCCGCCGCTCCTGGCTGCGTTTTCAATGGGGCGCTGCAGTCATCCGAAAGAGTCGCATCGATCAGTCCCAGCTCCAGGCAACGGCCAAGCTCAGAAGATCAGGACAAGCTGATTTGTATCTGCCGGTTCGCTTCACACCTGAGAAAGGTTACACCTTGGTGCTGGAGTCAACCGGCCCTTTACAATTGACCACCTTTCGTATCGAAAACACAAACGGCAAAGTCGTCAAGGATTTCACCGCCAAAGGCCCCCTTCGCATCGACCAAGAGCTCCGGCGGAAGTGGAACCCCGAGAACCTTCCCGCCGGCACCTATCGGTTGATCGTTGAAGCCTCTG
The DNA here is from genome assembly GCA_046340755.1 of Cyanobacteriota bacterium. Lineage (GTDB taxonomy): Bacteria > Cyanobacteriota > Cyanobacteriia > PCC-6307 > Cyanobiaceae > Cyanobium. The sequence goes on along the minus strand of JBKDSY010000233.1, from coordinate 1,971 downwards.
ATGCCAATGCAACGGTGGTGAATCTGGCGCTTCATCATGATCCGCGATGGTTGACCCCATAAGCCCGGAGCCTGCATCAGGCACGCCGTCCAGCCAACAACCCCAGCCAACCAATCCCCAACCCCAACAGAAGGCCGATCTCCGGCCATGGGTGATGCTTGGCGTGTGCGGCATGCTAGGGCTCATCAGCTCCCTACCTTTGCGGCAGCCTCTGGAGGGGACTCTCCAAACGACGGGGCTGAGCTTTGAAACGCCTGCCCGATCCGAGCGAGCCGAGAGCCAGACATTTCTACCGAAGGTTGCCTTGGAGTCTCTGACCATCTCCGGATTGCAGGGGGAAAAGCCCCTGCAACTGAAAGTTGACGGACAAGACATTACCCTTGACGCCGCAAACAGCCTAACGATCCGCACAAAGCCTGGCAAGAAGCTGCGGCTAGCCATGTTGCTTCCACCGGGAAGCTTGGTTCGCTCAATCAGCATGGAGGCAAACAAAACACTGGTCATTGATCTTGTGTCCTCTGGGGATGCCAAGAGCCAGGAAGAACCATTGCTTGTGGTGACTCCACCTCGCTGGATTGAGGGTGTTCTGGAGGGAGGCGAAACAGCCAAAACCATCAGGGTTCCTTCCTTTGAGTTTCCCCTTCCGTTGGCAGGAGCCATGCGCGTGCGCTTGCCACTGGCAGACCAATCAACCGCAACGCTGATCAAACCAAGTCTACTGGTCAAAAACGTAAGTTTTGAAGAACAGGAATACATCGAAAAAGATTTGATCAATCGCTCCACAATTCAATCTGGGATGATCTTTCTTGGGCGTCACGAACCACTCAACATCCGAAAGAAACAGTTTCTACTTGTTGATTCACCTGGCATCAAGATCCTGAGTGATCTCGTCATTCAAGCCCACCCCCGGCCGCCTTTCGCCATTGGCGTCGTTGGCGAAACGGCACGCTTGCGCACTGGGCTGAGTCGCTCCCAACCGACCACCATGCTTCAGGGCAGCTTGATTTCTCGTTACTTTTCACCCAATCAGGTGTCTTCCGTTTACGGATTTCTGACTGGTCTGGCAAGCAGCGTACTGGGATTGCTGTTCAAGGCGGATTAAGCAGGCACCTCTAAAGCAGACACCACCAACTGCACCCTCCTCAAGCCATCCAACGAAACAAATCGCTGAACGATGGCGATGCGAGCAAGGCAGCCGGCCCACTGCCCTGAACACCACCAGTGGCGGGCTGTCACGCCAAAGCGAATCTTGAGATCCGTCATCTTCGCACCGCGTGGATCCTTGGCACGAGAGGGAGATATGGCCACCAAGAAGCCCCCATGGTTCAGCAACTCCAACATGCAACACACCCGGTGATCTCTCTGCAGGCAAGCAATGATGGGCATCTGATCGATTTACCCCGGAAGCCAGGGAGGGAAGGTTTTGAATTGCCCTCTGCCCATTCAGCTTACTCCGATCCATTGTGTTTGCTGGAGATCGGTTGGGGCTTGACGCCGACCTTGCCGAGCACTGATTGGGCTTTCAGGCGACAGACTCCTAGGATGAACATCTCGCCCCCATTCAGAGGTGGGAGAGGTGGCCCAAGCGATCCCTCCCCCCGTCACACCCCAAGGGATGACCCCGATCTTCCTCTCCCACAGCACAGACGACGACGCCGTTGTGCGGGAGCTGCAGAGGGCTCTGGGGGATTGCGGGCAAGAGGTGTGGATTGATTCGCGGCAGTTGCGGGGGGGAGATCTGCTTTGGCCGGAGGTGCAACGGGCGATTGAGGGCTCGTCGGCGTTTCTTGTGCTGGTGAGCCCCGCCGGGCTGCAATCGAAATGGGTGGGGAAGGAACTGGCCTTTGCGCTGGGGCTGCAGGCCGAGCGAAGCGCCAAGGCTTTCCCCGTGATCCCCCTCGCCCTGGATGGCACCAAACTCGGGGTGATGGAAGCCCTTTTCCAGGAAGAACCGGCCTACATCCCCGTGAG
>JBKDSY010000232.1:0-24960 GCA_046340755.1 Cyanobacteriota bacterium | reverse complement strand
CGCCTCGCCCGTGTGGCGGTCGCTGTCGGCCCAGTGGGTGCTCTATGCCAATGCCACCCTCGGCCCGGCGATGTTCGCCGCCGCCACGCGGCCGGAGGAGCTCAACCGCCAGCTGGCGGTGTTGAACACCCAGCTGGCGGGCGGCCAGTCGCTATTGGCCGCCGTTGCCGACACCCCCGCCTGGGGCGCGGCGGACTGCGCCGTGCAGGCCTACCTGGCCTACCTGCCAATGTTCTGCGCCGACCTCGACCTCTCCCCCTTCCCCAACGTTCAGGCCTGCATCCAGGCCACCAACGGCCGGCCGGCCTACCGCACGGCCATGGGGCTGGCCTAGGCGGCCGCCACCGCGGGCGTTCCATGGCCGATCCCGGTTCCTGCCCCTTCCCCTGGCGGGGCCATCAGTTGCACCTCCTGGGGGAGCGGGCCGTTTGGGATGCCGAGCGGGGCCTCCTGCTGGTGGCCGACCTCCATCTGGGCAAGGCGGAGGTGTTTCAGGCCTCCGGGGTGCCCCTCCCCAGCGATGGCGACGGGAGCACCCTCAATCCCCTCCTGGCCCTGGCCCATCGGCTGCGGCCCCGGGAGGTGGTGGTGCTCGGCGACCTGATCCCTGGCCGCCAGGGATTGACCGAGGGCCTGCGGGGCAAGCTCAGGGCCCTGCCTGAGCTGCTGGGGTGCCCCCTGCGGCTGATCGGTGGCAACCACGAGCGGGGCAGCTGGCTGGAGGGCTTGCCCCAGGATCCCTCCCGGGCCGTGGGGCCCTGGTGGCTGAGCCATGCGCCGGACCCCCGGGAGGGCCTGCTCAACCTCTGCGGCCACCGCCATCCGGTGGCGGTGGTGGGCAACGCCGTCGACCGCCTGCGGCTGCCCTGCTTCGCCTTTGATGCCGAGCACAACGTGTTGGTGGTGCCCGCCTTCGGCCGGCTCACGGGGGGGCATCCCTGCCCTCCCCACGAGCGCCTCTGGCTGGTGGCCGAGGGCCAGGTGGTGCCCTGGGGGCCGGCGGCTAGCCCGCGGCGGCCAGGGCGCGCACCACGTCGCCGCGGGTGAGCACGCCCACCACGGCGCCCTGGTCGTCGACCACAAAAAGCCGTTGGATGCGCCGATCGTTGAGCAGGCGGGCGGCCTGGGGGAGGCTGGTGGTGGCCTGACAGGTGTGGGCCGGCTGGCTCATCACATCGCCCACGGTGCTGCCGAGCACCTGGTGCACTTGCCGGTTCCACTCCAGGGGATTGCGGAGATAGATCACCGCATCCAGAAACATCACATAGGGGCCGGGGTCAACCCCGCTCTCCCGCACCATCAGGTCCTTCTCGGTCAACTCCCCCACCAGGGCGCCGGCCTCGTCCACCACCGGCAGGCCGCTGATGTGGTGGCTGCTCAACAAGGTCACCGCCTCCTGCAGGGGCGTGGCCGGACCCACGGAGAACACCGGTGTGGTCATCACCTCGGCAACCGGTCGTTCCACCACCATGGGGTTGGCTCCTGCACTGAGCGTGCATTCTGAAGGGGCGCCGGCAAGCACCTGCCATGACCGCCCCCCCCACCCCTTCCGCGTCCGGCCTTGGCGGGCGGCGGCTGGCCGATGGCCTCACCGTTCTGCGGGGAGTGTTGGGGTTGCCCCTGTTGATCGCCCTGGGGCAGGGGTGGGAGGCGCTCGCCTGGGGGGTGCTGCTCCTGGGGGGCCTCAGTGACGCGGCCGATGGCTGGCTGGCCCGCCGCAGTGGGGGCGGCTCCGTGTGGGGGGCCCGGCTGGATCCCCTCACCGACAAACTGCTCGTCTCCGCACCCCTGCTCTGGCTGGGGAGCACGGGACGGTTGCCCCTGGTGGCGGTGTGGCTGCTCCTGGCGCGGGAACTGCTCGTGTCGGGCTGGCGGGCCCACCAGGGCAGCGGCGGGCCCGCCTCCCTCGGGGGCAAGGCCAAGACGATCCTGCAGTTCGTGGCGCTGTTGCTGTTGCTCTGGCCCGCCGCCTGGCCCGGGAGCGGCTGGGCCTGGAGCGCGGGGTGGTGGCTGTTCTGGCCCGGCTTGGCGCTGGCGTTGAGCTCAGCCGCCGGCTACCTCAGGCCCAGCCGCTGAGGGCACGGGGGGGGTCTCCTCGTCGTCCTCCCGCCGCTCCCAAGCCCCGGGCTCGCCGCTGCGCAGCGGTTGGGCGTCGACGCCCTCCACCTCCCGCAGGTAGCGGGCCAACACCTCCCCCTGGCCATGGGTGAGATACACCCGCTGGGCGCCCGTCTCCCGGATCGTGCCCACCAGGGAAGGCCAGTCGGCATGGTCGCTGAGCACGAAGCCCCGGCCCACCCCCCGGCGGCGCCGCACGCCCCGCACGGTCATCCAGCCGCTGGCAAAGGCCGTTTGGGCCTGGGGGAACCGCCGCATCCAGGGGGTGCGCCCCGCGGAGGGGGGCGCCAGGATCAGCCGCCCCGCCACGCTCTCCCCCTTGGCCAGGCCACTGGCGGGGGCCGTGGGCACCATCGGGACAGCCGCTTCCCGGTAGGGCCCCATCAACCCCTGGATGGCGCCATGGAGGAGCACCTCCTCCCGCACGCCCAGGGCGTGCAGCTCGGCCAACACGCGTTGCGCCTTGCCAAAGGCATAACAAAACAACACGGAGGGCAGCTGGGGGGCCCGTTGCCACCACCGCAGGATCTCCCCGGCCACCTCGGGGGTGGGCGCCCACTGGTAGATCGGCAGCCCGAAGGTGGCCTCGCTGATCACCACATCCGCCCGCACGGGCGTGAAGGGCGCGCAGCTGGGATCCGGGTCGCGTTTGTAGTCGCCGCTCACCAGCCAGCGCTCCCCCGCCGCCTCGATCAGGATCTGGGCCGAGCCGAGCACATGGCCGGCAGGGTGGAAGGAGATCCGGGCGTCGCCCAGCCGCAGGGGCGCCCCGTAGGGCAGGGGGGTCAGGGGCAGTTGGGAGCCCAGACGGGCCCGTAACACCCCTTCACCCGCCGCCGTGGCCCAGTAGGCGCCGCAGCCCGCTCGGGCGTGGTCGGCATGGGCGTGGGTGATCAGGGCCCGGGACACCGGCCGCCAGGGGTCGATCCAGGCGTCCGCAGGCACGCAGTAGAGGCCCTGGGGGGTGAGCCGCAGGGGGCCGTCGGCGGGGAGGGTGGCTCCCGCTGGCGCCGGCTCAGGCACTCAGGGCAAGCATGCGCTCGATCGGCACCAGGGCCCGCTGGCGCAGGGCCTCGTCGAGCTCGATCCGGGGCTCCAGATCCCGCAGGCAACGCCACAGCTTCTCCAGGGTGTTGAGCCGCATGTAGGGGCAGAGGTTGCAGGAGCAACCATCCACCCCGGGCACGGGATAGAGGGCCTTGTGGGGCGCCAGCCGCTCCATTTGGTGCAAGATGCCCGGCTCGGTGAGCACGAGGAAAGCCGGAGCCGGGCTGGTTTGCACCCGTTGCAACAGGCGACTGGTGGAGCCGATGAAATCCGCCAGATCCAACAGATGGGGCTGGCATTCGGGATGGGCGATCACCTCCGCCTCCGGATGCTCCAGCTTCAGCCGCAGGAGGGCCTCCTCGCTGAAGGTTTCATGCACGATGCAGCTCCCCGGCCAGAGGGTGAGGTCCCGGCCGCTGCCCCGGGCCACCCAGCGGCCCAGGTTGGCATCGGGGGCGAACAGGATCGGCCGATCGGCCGGGAGTTGGCGCACCAGGTCGACAGCGTTGCTGCTGGTGCAGATCAGATCGCTCTGGGCTTTGACGGCCGCGGAACAATTGATGTAACTCACCACGTAGTGGTCGGGGTGTTGGGCGCGGAAGGCGGCGAAGGCCTCGGCCGGGCAGGCATCCGCCAGGCTGCAGCCCGCCTCCAGGTCGGGGAGCACCACCACCTTGTGGGGATTGAGGATCTTGGCCGTCTCGGCCATGAAGTGCACGCCGCAGAAGGCGATCACATCCGCTTCTGTTCGGGCGGCCTGGCGGGAGAGCTCCAGGGAATCGCCGATCACGTCGGCCACGTCTTGAATGGCGGCATCCTGGTAGTAATGCGCCAAGATGACGGCGTTTCGCTCCTTTTTCAGTGCCGCGATGGCTGCGGGCAATGCCTCGATGGAAGGAGTCTGGGAGATGGCGTCAACTGGCGCCATCCGCCGGGAATCTGGAGGGTTCACCTGATCACCGACCACGCCTGGGTTCACGCCTGTGCTCACCCCCATGGGTGATCCTCCCGCTGACGGCTCCATGGCCGCAAGCCTAGGGGCAGGGGACCCCGCCCCCCGGGCGGCTGTCCTCCAGCTGGCCATCGCCGGGGATCTGCACGACCAGTGGGATGGGCGCGACGAGGAGCTCCTGGCCCGGCTGGCTCCCGATGGCCTGCTCGTGGTGGGCGACCTGAGCAATGGCCACGTGCGCATCCCCCGGGCCCTGGCCCAGCTGCGGCTGCCCGTGGCCTGCGTGCTCGGCAACCACGACTGCGGGAAGGACGCCACCGGCGAAAGCCTGCGGCGCCAACTCCATCTCCTCGGTGATCGGCACTGCGGCTGGGGGTTGCGGGAACTGCGGCCGCCGGGGCTGGCGGTGGTGGGGGGGCGGCCGGCCACGGCTGGCGGCGGCTACCACCTCTCCAAGGCCGTGCAGGCCGTTTATGGCGCCGTGGCGCTGGAGGAATCGGTGGAGCGCATCCACTCGGCGGCGGCGGCGGCGGATCCATCCCTGCCCCTGGTGGTGATGGCCCACTGCGGCCCGGCGGGCCTGGGCAGCAACGCCGCCGCCCCCTGCGGACGGGATTGGAAGCTCCCTTCCTGCGACTGGGGAGACCAGGATCTGGCCCTGGCCATCGAGCGCATCCGGCGGGATCGGCCGGTGCCCCTGGTGGTGTTTGGCCACATGCACCACCGCCTGCGCAGCGGTGGGGAGCGCACCACCTTCCACCGCGACCGGCGGGGCACGATCTACCTCAACGCCGCCTGCGCCCCCCGCCACGGGGTCGACCAGCAGGGGCGGGCCCTGCGCCACCTGAGCTGGGTGCAGCTGCGGGGGGCCGGCGAGGTGTTGGAGGTCTCCCACCGCTGGTACGGTCTGGATGGAACCCTGCTCTACGAGCAACGGCTCTGGCCCCGGTCCCGGCCCTAAGCCCCGCCATGTTGGTTTACGCCTGCATCAGCAGCCACGGCTACGGCCATGCCTCCCGCACCACCGCGGTGCTCGCCGCCCTGGCCCGGCGCTGCCCCTCCTGCCGCATCGTGCTCTCCACGGCCGTCTCGCCGGATTTTCTCGCCCTGGCCATGGGGGAGACCCCCTATGAGCTCCGGCCCTGCCGCTGGGATGTGGGCATGCTCCAGGCCGATGCCCTGGCCTTGGATCCCGAGGGCACCCTGGCGGCCCTGGCCGCCCTGGAGCGCGACCTGCCGGAGCAGGTGGAGCGGGAGGCCCGCTGGCTGGAGGCCCAGCCCGGGCGCCCGTTGATCCTGGCGGATGTGCCCCCCAGCGCCGCCCGGCTGGCGGGGCGGTTGGGCTGTCCCCTGATCTGGCTGGGGAGTTTCGGCTGGGAGGCCATCTACGGCCCCCTCGGCGCCGACTTCGCTCCCTGGGCGGAGCAGGCCCTGGAGCTTTACCGCCAGGGCGACCTGCTGTTGCAGTGCCCCCTGTCCATGCCGATGGAGTGGGATCTGCCCAGCGTGCCCTTGGGGCTCACCAGCTCCACCCCCCGCCACGATCTGGCGGCGGTGGCCTGGCGCCTGGAGCTGCCGCCGGAGCGGGAGCGCTGCGTGTTGGTCAGCTTCGGGGGGCTGGGCATGGGCATCGATCCCCGCTGGTTGGCCCGGTGGCCAAACCACGTGTTCGTGGGCGTCGATCCCCGCCTGTTGGAAGCCCCGAATGGCCGCCTCCTGCCCCCCGACCTGCGCCCCCTCGATGTGATGCCCCTGGCGGCGCGGATGGTGACCAAGCCCGGCTACAGCACCTTCTGCGAGGCGCTCCATCAGGGGGTGGGGCTGCATGTGGTGCGGCGGCAGGGGTTTGCGGAGGCCCCGGTGTTGGAGGCGGCCCTCCAGGCGGAGGGTTGGCATCGGCTGTTGGACGAAGAGGAGTTTCGCCAGGGGGAGTGGCAACTGGATCAACCGCTGCAGGCGCCGCGGGCGCCGCGGCTGGCACGGGATGGGAGCGAACAGGCGGCGGAACTGCTGCAGCGGCTCCTGCAACGCTGATCAGGAGATCCGATCGGTGGCGGGGGAAGGGTAGGGATTTCTATTTAGACCCAAGCCGAGATTGCTTTGATCCACTGGAAAGAGCCCCAAATCCTGCCGCGCCAAGGAAAAGGGACGGTTTCTTGAGCGTCACCGCCAGGATCGACACGGGCGGATGTGCTGGGCAAATTGTCGCGAAGTTTCCGGTCATTTCTCCTCGATTTCAAGGATTTTTTGCATTCCCACACTTCTGGCTGACGATTCCTCGTCATTCACTCGGCAACTCCTTGAGATCTTCACAGCATTCTTCCTACCGGGATTCTGTCCTCCGCAATTGTTCCCTTGATCCGTTCACGACGAATTCCCTTCGCCTCGGCGTTGCTCGGCTTGAGTTTGCTCGCCGCCCTCCCCGCCCAGGCGACGGAATCCAGCGAAGCCTGGGATCAGGTGTTGACCACTCCAAGGCCCAATCGCGGCCTGGCCATGCTTCCCCCTTCCCTGCCCGCGATCCGACCCACCTTCGCGGTCACGCCCGAGCGCCGGGCCCTGCTCAACACCATCCGCTACGCCGAAGGCACCTGGGCCAACGGCCACGACGTGGGCTACCGGGTGATGTTTGGCGGCAGCCTGATGCCCACCCTGGAGCGCCATCCCAACCGGGTGATGTACTCCTCCCGCTACGCCAGCGCGGCGGCAGGGGCCTACCAGTTCATGCCCTTCACCTGGACGATGGTCACCCAGAAGCTGGGCCTCTCCCGCTTCGACCCCGACTCCCAGGATCAGGGAGCCCTGTATTTGATCCAGCGCCGGGGTGCCCTGCACCTGGCGGACCGGGGGGAGCTGACCGAGGAGTTGGCCGCCAAGTTGGCGCCCGAGTGGGCCTCCTTCCCCACCTTGGCCGGCCAGAGCTACTACGGCCAGCCCGTGAAGCGTTTTGACGATCTGCGGCGCTTCTACGAAGACAACCTCAGCCAACTGCGCCAGTCCCCCCAACAGTGGGAACCGGTGGCCATTCAGCAGGTGAAGCCCCCCTGCAAGGGCGACAGCCTGGCCTGCCAACTGGAGGGAGTCGGCGCCAATCGCCGTTGAGGCTCCCTCACCCGGCGATTCCATCCCGCTGATTCCATCGCTCCTAAGGAAAAGCTCCCCCGATGGGGGAGCTTTTGGTTTGGCCCTTGATCCACGGGGAAGCTTTTGGTTTGCCCCTCGCTCCACGGCCGGCCAAAGGGCCAACAACCCGCCTCAGGTTTCCCCTTTCCCCAGGCGATCCTTCCCCACGGTGGCCTGGGCGATCAGGTAGGCCCCCACCGCCGCCGCCGCGAAGCCCAGCCCATTGCGCACCAGGGGCAACAGGTCGCTGGTGCGGGTCACGATCGGTGCCACGCCAAACACACCGAACAGGATCAGCCACAGGGGCGAGAGCAACAGCACCCACACCCACTCCACCCGGCGGCCGGCCTGGCGGGGAAAGGCCGCAAAGCCCACGATCAATCCCCCCAGGATCGAGGTGCAGAGGGTGAGCAGCCACTGCTCCCGGGGCAGCCCGGGCACCACCTGGCAGCCGCCCATGGCCAGGCACCCCTTCACGGTGTGCAGGGCGTCCAACACCGCCCCGTCGCGGCCGTGCTCGCGCACGTAATACTGATTGCCGAAGCGGGTTTGCAGCTCCACCCAGAAGGTGCGCGGCATCAGGGCAAAGAGGGCATCGCCCACGTTGAAATTGAGCAGGTTTCCGCCCCGTTCATCGGCCACCAGCAGGAGGCTGCGCTCATCGAGGGTCCAGAAGTCCTTCACGGCCAGGCCGGGGGTGCGGTCGTATTGGGTGACCACCCGCAGCTTCCAGCCGCTGGTGTGGTCGAAGTCGTTGAGCTCGCTCTCCAGGGCCTCCCGCTGGCCGTCGGTGAGGATCCGAGCCAGGTCGATCACCGGGGTGGGCTTGGCGGGCAGCAGATCGGGGTTGTCATCGGCCCGGGCGGCCCCCGTCCAGGCGGGGGCCAGCCCCACCACCAGGATCAACAGGCCGGCGAGAACGGCGCGTCCCAGCCCCGCCAGCCCCCCTCGCAGGGTCTGACGCCCTGGAGACCCGTTCCCTTGGGATGGTCGACCCGCTCCGCGCACCATGATGGGTTCATCACTGACATGGCAGGCATTCTCCCTGATGTGCCCAACCTGGCTGCGGGAGCGCCTGGAGGCGGCTGGCGGCAGCGTCTCCTTTCGCCAGTTCATGGCCTGGGCCCTCCATGACCCCCACCACGGCTACTACGGCGCGGGCCGGGCCCGCATCGGCCCCGGCGGCGACTTCGCCACCTCCCCCTCCCTCGGGGAGGAGTTCGCCGCCCTGCTCCTGCCCCAGCTGATCGAGTGGTTCGACCAGCTGCCGGCCGAGCCCCTCGGGCCGGCCGAGCGCCTCAGCCTGTTGGAAACGGGCCCCGGGGAGGGGCAACTGGCGGGGCAACTGGCCCGGGGGCTCGCCCAAGCCCGGCCCGACCTGGCCGCACGCCTGGAGGTGGTGCTGCTCGACCCAAACCCGGGCATGGTGGCCAAGCAGCGCCGCTCGCTCCAGGGGTCGCCCCTGCCCCTGCGCTGGGCCACCTGGGAGGAGCTGGCCCGGGCCCCCCTGCGGGGGGTGGCCATCGCCCACGAGGTGCTCGATGCCCTGCCGGTGGATCGGGTGCTCTGGGATGGCCGCTGTTGGCGCTGGCAACAGGTGGCCTGCCACCAGGGAGCCCTGGCCCTGGTGCCCGGCCCCCCCCTGCCGGCGGAAACCCTGGAGGAACTGGAAACAGTGCTGGAGAGCGCCCCGGGCGGCGCAGGCGCTCGCCCCGCCGGCTGGTGCACCGAGCTCCACCCGGAGCTGGGGCCCTGGTTTCAGGCCTGTGGGGCGGCGATGGCGGAGGGGCTGTTGTTGGTGGTGGATTACGCCCTGGAAGCCCGGCGGTATTACGGGCCCGCCCGGGCCAACGGCACCCTGATGGCCTACCAGGGCCAGGAGGCCAGCGCCGACCCCCTGGCCGCCCCCGGCGAGCAAGACCTGACAGCCCACGTCTGCCTGGAAACGGCCCAACGGGCCGCCGCCGCCGCCGGCTGGCGGTGCCTGGGGGAGCGGCGCCAGGGGCAGGCCCTGCTCGCCCTGGGGCTGGCGGAGCACCTGGCCTCCCTGGGGAGCGCCGCCAGCGCGGATCTGGCCTCCTGCCTGCGGCGGCGGGAGCAGCTCCTGCGCCTGGTGGACCCCATGGCCCTGGGGGAGTTTCGCTGGCTGGTGTGGCACCGGGGCCGGCCGGAGGGTGCGGCCGGCGCGCCGCGCAGCCGCTGCCTGAGCGACCCCGACCCTCAGGCCTGAAGGGGCTCGCCGTGGCAACGGAGGGCTTCCAGGATCGTGCCCTCGTCCACGTCATCGCGGATCACCACCGAGCCGATGGCGGTGGGGAGCCCAAAACGCACCAGGCCGTTGACCCCCTTCTTGTCGCTGCGCAGGGTGGTCAACACCGCCTCCGGATCGAGGGGGGGCAAGTGCAGCGGCAAGCCGGCCGCCGCCACCAGGGCCCGCTGGCGCGCCTCCGCGTCGGCATCCCAGAGGGCCATGCGGCGGGCGATGGAGCCCGCCAGCAGCATCCCCAGGGCCACCGCCTCCCCGTGGAGGTAGGTGGTGTAGCCGGTGAGGGTCTCCACCACGTGGCCGAGGGTGTGGCCGTAATTGAGCACGGCCCGCAGGCCCCCCTCCCGTTCATCGGCGGCCACCACCCGGGCCTTGGCACCGGCGGAGCGCTCCAGGATCTGGCGCAGCAACGGAGCACCCAGGCCCTCCAGGCTGGCCAACCCCGACCCTGGATCGCTGGCGGCCCGGCTCTCCAGAGTGTCGAACAGCTCCCGATCGCCGATCACCCCGTATTTGATCACCTCCGCCATGCCGGCGCGAAACTCCCGCTCCGGCAGGGTGGCCAACACGTCGGGATCGATCAGCACCACCTTGGGCTGATGGAAGGCGCCGATCAGGTTCTTGCCGCCGGGATGGTTCACCCCCGTCTTGCCGCCGATGGCCGCATCGACCATGGCCAGGAGGGTGGTGGGCACCTGCACCACGGCGATGCCCCGCAGCCAGGTGGCGGCGGCGAACCCCACCATGTCGCCCACCACGCCGCCCCCCAGGGCCACCATCAAGGAGCCCCGCTCCAGCCGGTGCCGGTGGGCGGCGTCATGGATCAGGGCGACGGTGGCGGGGGTTTTCTGCTCCTCGCCGGCCTCGATCACCAGGGAGTCCACCTCCAGGCCCGCGTCCCGCAGGCTCGCTTCCGCCCGCGGGCCATAGGCCTGGTGCACCACGGGATTGCTCACCAGCAACACCCGGCTCCCCGGCCGCACCGCCTGGGTGGTGACCCAGCGGCCAAGGCGGGCCAGACCGCCCTCGCTGATCACGATCGGATAGGGATCGTGGGGCAGGGCCACCTGGAGAACCCTCTCCGGGCCACTGACTGCGGGGGCTGGAGCACGCATGGAGAAAGGCTCGTAAGCTCGGGCGATGGTTCCATTCTCCGCCGCGGACCCGGCCGCCGGCCGGCCCAAGGCCGTCCCCACCGTCCGCCGCGTCGTGCCCTGGCTGTTCCTGGCCCCCGGGCTGCTGTTGCTCGGCCTGACCGTTCTGTTGCCGGCGGCCATGGCCCTGCTGCTGAGCTTCACCGACACGGGCCTGGATGTGGAGGCGCCGCTGCGGTTCATCGGCCTGGCCAACCTTCGCCGCCTGCTGAGCGACCCGATGATGGCCCGGGTCACGGCCACCACCTTTCTTTATCTGGTGGGCGTGGTGCCCCCGATCGTGGTGGGGTCCCTGGGGCTGGCGGTGTTGGTGAATCGCCGCCTGCCCGGGATGAATGTCTTCCGCGGGGCGCTCTACACGCCGGTGTTGGTGTCGCTGGTGGTGGCGTCGATCGCCTTCCGCTGGCTCTATGCCGAGAACGGCCTGATCAACGGCTGGCTTGGGGCCCTGCTCGGCCCCGTCTTTCAGCCCCTGGGGTTCCTCACCTCTCCGGCATTGGCCCTGCCCTCGGTGATGGTGGTGACCCTGTGGAAGGGGCTGGGGTATTACATGGTGATCTTTCTTGCCGGCCTGCAGGGCATTCCGGCGGAGTTGTACGAGGCGGCCGCCCTGGATGGCTGCGAGGGGTGGCGGCGCCACTGGCATGTCACCCTGCCCCTGTTGATGCCCTACGTGAGCCTGGTGGCGGTGATCTCCGCCATCGGGGCCACCAAGGTGTTTGACGAGGTGTTTCTGATGACCCAGGGCGGGCCGGCCGACGCCACCCGCACCCTGGTGTATTACGTCTACGACCAGGCCTTTGGCGAGCTGGAGATCAGTTACGCCTGCACAGTCGGCCTTGCATTGTTTTTGATTGTGCTCGCCCTCGGACTGTTGCGTTCAGCCGTGGCGGGCGAGCAGGCCGTGGGGTGAGAGCGTGCCTATGTTGACCTTTGATCCGCGAGCGGCCGCCGCTTCCGAGCGTTCTCTGTGACCCAGCCTTTTCCCCTTGGTGAGCTTGGCCCCGTCCGCTCCATTGGCATCGTGGGGGGGGGGCAACTGGCCTGGATGCTCGCCCGCGAAGCCCGCAAGCTGGGGGTGGAGCTCCATGTGCAAACCCCCGATCCCCAGGACCCAGCGGTGCGGGAGGCCACCAGCCTGGTGGTGGGGGCCCTCGACGACGCGGAGGCCACCCGGGCCCTGGCCCGGGTGGCGGAACGGATCAGCTTTGAAAACGAGTGGGCGTCCCTGGCCGCCTTGGAGCCCCTGGCCCGCGATGGCATTCCCTTCCTGCCCGAGCTGCATTCCCTGGCGCCCTTGGTCGACAAGCGGGGCCAGCGGGACCTGCTGGGTCAGCTGAATCTGCCAACCCCCCACTGGGCCGGCCTGGAGGCCTGCCTCCAGCGGGAACCCGATCCGATCGCCGAGCTGGTGGAGAGCGAAGCCTGGGACGTGGACTGGCCCTCGGAAGGGTCGCTGCACGCCAGACCCCTCTCGCCCCTGTTTCCCCCCGCCGCGCCCCAGGCCCCCCGGCTGCCGGAGGGCCTGACCTTCCCGGTGGTGGCCAAGATGACCCAAGGGGGCTACGATGGCAAGGGCACCCGGATCCTGCCGGATCTGGCGGCCCTGGAAGCCCTTCTGGCCAGCGTCACCCCCGAGGACTGGATCCTGGAGGAGCTGGTGCGCTTCGAGATGGAGTTGGCCCAGGTGGTCTGCCGGGACCTGGGGGGGGACGTGCGCTGTTTTCCCCTGGTGCAAACCCATCAGCGCGATCAGGTGTGCGAGTGGGTGTTGTCTCCCGCGCCGGTGGCCCAGGACGTGCAGGCCTATGCCCGCAACGTGGCCATGTCGCTGGTCACCTCCTTGAACTACGTGGGGGTGATGGGGATTGAATTCTTTTTTGGTCCCCGGGGGCTGATGGTGAACGAGGTGGCGCCGCGGGTGCACAATTCCGGCCACCTCACCCTGGAGGCCTGCCCCACCAATCAATTCGCGCAACAAGTGCGCATTGTGGCCGGTCTGCCCCTGGGGCTGACCGACGCCACGGTGAACGGTGCCCTGATGGTCAATCTCCTCGGCACCGGCTCGGAGGAGTCGGAGGAGGGGCGGCTCGACCACCTGCCCCAGCGCCAGGCCCTGGAGGCCCTGCCCGGGGCCCAGGTGCACTGGTATGGGAAGCGGCCCCGGCGGGGGCGCAAGCTCGGCCATGTGACCTTTGTGCTCCAAGCCGACGGGGACCAGGCCCGGGTGGAGGAAGGGCAACGGCGGCTGGAAGACGTGCGTGCGATCTGGCCCTGGCCGGAGAGCGACCCGACTGAGCGCTAACCCCGGCGAATGGGGTTAAAGTTGTTGCGAACTGCTGTGTTGGTGACTGCCTTTCACAGTTTTCTGATCTGACTTCCTTTTCGACATGGGGAGTCTGCGGCGACGGCAACGTAAACCGACCTCGCAGTCGGAAACGAAGCTCCGCTTTTGACACCCCTTCTGGTTCATCCAGGTCGAACACTGGGGCAAGACGGCACAGCGGTTCACCTTCTTTTTTGCTCACGCCCACTCCCTCGGGCCGGCGCGCCCGCCTGCTTTCGGCGGACCACCAAAATCCGGCGGCTCCTAGGAGTTGTCGCCTGCTCGTAGCAGGTGATCCAGCCGCTGTTGCAAGCCCTCCCGGTCCAGCGAGGTCACCACGAACACCTCCTGGGCCGTTCCCGCCCGGCGGGCATTCACCTTGTGCCCCCCCGTGATCGGCGTCGACACCCGCAGGGACAGCCGGGGCGTGCGCCCCCGGGTGCGGCTGATCACCGCCGGGGTGATGGTGCCGATGAGGGGATCCTCCGCCAACCGCCGCAGCAGGGGGATCAACCCCTCGATGTAGGTGCTGTGGGTGATCACCACGCGGCCCATGGCCCGCCCCCCCGGGATCGACTGGGGAGGTCAGGCCGGCTCCAGGGGGGCCATGGTGAGCCCCTCCGAGGTCAGTTGCTGGTGGTAGAGCTCCCCCTGCTCCAGGGGCCCGCTCCACACCACCGCCGACCCTTCCCCATCGATCTGATACGCCAGCCTCCAGGCGTGGTCGCTGTCCATCCCCGGGATGGTGCGCACCAGAACATTCACCACATGTTCAAAGGTGTTCACGTCATCGTCCAGAACGATCACCCGCACCTGGGGGTAGGGGGCCCGCAGCCGCTCCGCCTGAATCTCCCGAGTGGGGGCAGCGAGGGGGGCGCGCGTCATGGCGATGCGGGAAGGAGGGCAGGAGTTTAGGTAAGCTGGGCGCTGACCACCATCAGACTCCATGCTGATCACACTCGGTTGGGCTGCCCTGGCTGCCAGTTTCACGTTTTCGATCGCGATGGTGATCTGGGGTCGCAACGGTGACAACACCCTCAAGTTCTGATCTTTTTTCTTCCTCCGCCTCCACCCTCCTGGCCTGGGTGGCTTCCGGCCTGCTTTTATTTGTCACGGCTGGGGTGATCTATCTTTCCGTGGTGGATTGGCGTGACCGTCGCCGGCGGCAAGCCGAGGGCAGCCGCAAGTGATGGCCGTGGCCAGCTCCGCGCCCCCGGCCTGGGATGCCCTGGATCCCGAGGCCTGGGAGCGGGCCGGCGCCCTGTTGGTGGATCCCCTCCCGGAGTCGCCCGTCGATCCCGGCCAGCCCTTGGCGGCCGTGATCAACGACCTGCTCGCTCTCCACCGCCACTGCCGCAACGATCCCGCGGCCCCCTTTCCCCTGGCCGCCCTGCGTCCCCTGGGGGAGGCCCTGATGGCCCGCCCCCTGGATGGCCCCGGCAGGGAGCTGGTGCGCCAGGCCGCCGACCAGTGGCGTCGTGAGCTGGTGGGAGACACCGTCACCTACGTGGTGAACCGCAACCTCAACGCCAGCAACCATTGCGTTCTGCGTTGTGGCTTCTGTGCCTACCGGCGCTCGGCCGGTGAAGCGGGCGCCTTCCGCCTGGATCGCGCCGACCTGCGGGAGCGGGCGGCGGAAGCCAAGGCCCTCGGCGCCACGGAGCTCTGCCTGCAGGCTGGCCTGGATCCCGAGGCCCAGCTCCAGGGCAGCCACCTGGCCTACGCCACCGCCCTGATCCGCGATCTTCAGGAGGCCGCCCCCGGCCTCCACCTCCATGGGTTCTCCCCCCAGGAACTGTTCTTCATCGCCCAACAAGACCGCCTCCCCCTGGACCAGGTGGTGCACACCTTGCGGCAGGCCGGCCTGGGATCGGTGCCCGGCACCGCCGCCGAGGTGTTGGGTGAGCGGGTGCGGCGCCTGATCTGCCCGGAGAAGCTCTCCGCCCGGGCCTGGGTGGCGGTGATCTGGCAGGTGCATCGGGCGGGCCTGCCCACCACCAGCACCCTGTTGGCCGGCCATGTGGAAACCCCCCGGGAACAGCTGGCCCACCTCTGCACCCTGGGGGCCCTGCAGGGGGAGGCCCGGCGGCGGGGCCACGCCGGCTTCAGCGAATTCATCCTTCTGCCCTTCGTCGGCGCCTCCGCGCCGGCCCCCCTGCGGGCGCGGGTGGGCCGGGATCAACCGGATCCGGAGGCCATGCTCCTGCTCACGGCCCAAGCCCGGCTGCTCCTGGGGCCCTGGCTGGCCCATCACCAATCCAGCTGGGTCAAGTTGACCCTGCCCAAGGCGGCGGAAGCCCTCCGCTGGGGCTGCGATGACCTGGGGGGCACCCTGATGGAGGAGCACATCAGCACCATGGCGGGCGCCTCGGGGGGCACCCGTCAAACCCCGGAGGCCTTGCGGGCCGCCGCCCTGGGCCAGGGCCGCCCCGTGCGCCAACGCACCACCCTCTACGGTTCCCCCTGCGCGTGTCCCTAACCGGATGAAGGCCCTTCCCTCCTGGTGGCGCATCCCGGGCCGGCCCTCCCTGGCGCGCCGTCTCCCCCGACCGCCCCTGGCCCTCACCCTGGGCACGACCCTGGTTCTGCTCCTGGTGCCCGCGGTTCTGCTGCGCCAGCTGCCCCGCCCCCAGGCCCTGGGGTTGGAGAAGCTCATGGCCAACGTGAGCCTGCTCCAGAGCTTCGGCCCCAATCCCGATCGGCCCGTTCCCGAGCTTTGGCGTCAACGGCTGGGCGCCCCCTTGGCGGAGCGGGTCTGGCAGCTGCAAACCCGCTCCTGGTGGCAATTCTGGGGAGACCAGGGCGAGGGGGAGCCCTTTCTGGCCATCGCCTCCCGCGGCCTGCCGGCCACCGCTCTCCAGGCCCTGCCCGTGCCGCCGCTGCAGGTGGGGGATCTGGCCATCTTCTCCCCCGACCTCCAGGCCCGCCAGCGGTTGAACGAGCGGTTGCGCAATGAGGTTCGGCCCTCGCCGGGGTTGCGGTTTCGCTGTCTCCCCCGGCTGGAGCGCGACCAGGCGGTGTTCTGGCGGCCGACGGCCCTGGGGGTGCTCCTGGGCCCCCTGGCCCCGTTTCTGCAGAACGTGCAGGAGGGCTGCCTGAGCCTGGCGATCCAGGAGGACGGCCTGCGCTGGAGCGGCGAGGCGGCCTCCGTGGAGGGGATGCTTCTGGAAGCGGCCCAGCCGGCCCGGGAGGAGCCCCAGGGGCCCCTGGTCAGCCCCGCGCGGACGGATCCGCTCCTGGAGGTGCGGGGGCGGTCCCTGGAGCGGTTGCTCGCCGGGTTGCTCGCCCGGGAACCGATCCGCCAACCCCTGGCGGAGCGCTACGGCTTCGGCCAGGAACAGATCGCCCTGTTGCGCCAAACCCCCTTCCGGCTGGTGCTGCGTCCCCTGGCGTCCGGGCCCTACCAGGCCTCCATGGAGCTGACCGTGCAAGTGACGGGCAAGGAAGGCCTCTGGAAGGCGGCGCTGGCTCAGCTGGCCCAGAACCTGCACCGGGAGGGTCTGCGGCTGCGGCCGGCGTCGACCGCGCCAGGCGGGCCTGGAGCTCCAGGCGGGTCGGGAGCTCCAGGCCTGCCGGGAGCGCCAGGCGGGCCCGATGCGGGTCGACCTGGCTCGGTCTCCCCCGCTCCGGGCCGTCCGGGCTCGGTCTCACCCGATGCGGGCCGTCCGGGCTCGGTCTCCCCCAGTGCAGGCCGCCCTGGCTCGGTCTCACTCGATGCGGGACGTTCAGGCTCGGTGGCCCCCGGTGCAGGCAGTCCAGGCTCGGTCTCCCCCGGGGCGCCGGCCAAGGTTGCCCCCTTGGTGGTGTGGCCCTCGGCCCTCTGGGCCCGGGAAGACGGGGTGGTGGTGGGTGGCTGGCAGCTGGAGCGAGCCCCGGGGCAGGCCGATCAGCTCACCTTCTTCCTGGGCCCCAAGCCCGCCAAGACCCCGCCCCTGCCGCCTACCACCCAGGCCATGGCGGGCTCGATGAGCCTGATGGCCCGGCCCCGGGAGCTGGCCCTGCGGGGGCTGTTGCCGCCCGACCTGCCCGAAGTGATCAAGCGCAGCACCTGGCTATGGGTGTCGGCCGAACCGATGGCCGGCCGGGAACGGGACGTCTCCCTCAGCCAGCTTCAGGGGAGGTTGGTGCTGCGCCCATGACCTTGCGGCGCTCATTGCGGCGACGGTCGGCCGCCACGGTTTCCTCCATCAGCTCCACGGCTTGGGCCAGTTTTTCCAGGTTGTTGGCGTAAAGGGCCAGGTCCTTGTCGACCCGGTCGCGAAGCATGCCCATCGACTCGGCGGTGTCGTGGGCGAACTGCCGCAGGGCCTTGGCATCCATGGAATCGCTGCCCTGGGCTTCCTCCAACAGGGTGAGCAGGCCAACGGCCATCAAGCGGGAGTAGTGGAAATCCTCCCGGCGCACGTTGGCCAGGGCCGTCCGCAGCAGCTCGGGAGCCCCTTCCCCCTGGTGATCGATCCACTGCTTCACCTGCTCAACGGAGTGGTGTCCCACGGAAGACACGGCCTCGTCCCGTTGGGCCCGCAGGGCCGCGGCGTCCATGGCGCAGGCGGAACAGAGGGCCTGGAAGAGGGGCTCCCGTTGCTCGGGAGGTCGGTAGCCCCGGGTGCCCGTGTCAAACACCTGCACCAAGCCCAGGGCAAAGAGGGGATCCGCTTGAAAGCCCCGCTGATGACTCAGAAGGTGCAGCTCCACAAGCAGCTCATCCACCAACCGCCTGTAGAGGGGGCTGATCACATGGGGAAAGGCGGCATGGAAAGCTCTCTTGCTGTCGGCAACAGTGAGAAAGGGGCTCACGCGGCTCATGGATCAAATCACGGCGACCTTAGCGACACCGCCAACCGGCAGGGAACGACCGGAGGGTTGGAGCCGATGGTTCGGGGCCGCGGTGAGTAGGATGACCCCAGTTTCCTGGTTGTCTTCCGTGATCCCGATTGTCATCGAGGAATCTGGACGTGGTGAACGGGCGTTTGACATTTATTCCCGTCTGCTGAGGGAGCGAATCATCTTTCTCGGCGAACCCGTCACGGCGGAATCGGCCAATCGGGTGGTGGCGCAACTGTTGTTTTTAGAAGCGGAAGACCCGGATAAAGATGTGTTCATGTACATCAATTCACCCGGCGGTTCAGTCTATGACGGCCTGGGAATCTTTGACACCATGCAACACATCAAGCCAGATGTGCAAACCGTGTGTGTGGGTCTGGCGGCGAGCATGGGGGCGTTTCTGTTGTGTGCGGGCACCCCTGGCAAACGCAGCAGCCTCACCCATTCCCGCATCATGATCCACCAACCTTTGGGGGGAGCCAGGGGTCAGGCCAGCGACATCCGCATCCAGGCCGACGAAATCCTTTATCTGAAACAGAAGCTGAACCAGGAACTGGCCGAGCGCACCGGCCAACCCCTGACCCGCATTCAAGAAGACACTGACCGGGACTTCTTTATGTCCCCCGCCGAAGCCGTCACCTACGGATTGATCGACAAGGTCATCGACAAACGCTCCGTGCGGCCCCTCTGATTCCATCGCTCTAGGGCTCAGGGGATGATGGGCGTTGGGGAATGGCTGGTGTTGATGCACTCCGCTTCGGGAAACACCTTGTTCCAGAACTACTCAATTACGCCTGCCTCCCATAGAAAAATCCCCTGAGTTCCGCCCTTGGGCACAACTCAGGGGACAAGAGCGACCAGGACGACCGATCAGGAGGCAGGTGTGGCTGGTGCCAAGGCGTCGGGGCTGGTGGAGGGCTGGGCATCGGCGGCGGGAGTGGCTGCCAACAGGGGGATGAAGCGCTCCTTGGCTGGGATCTGGGTGAATTCAGACACAATCGCCCGGAATTCATCGCCATCAAGGGTTTCCTTTTCGATCAACACATCCACCAGCCGGTCCATGCAGCTGCGGTGCTGTTCCACCATCGCCTTGGTCTCCTCGTAGGAGCGGAAAACGATCTGGCGCACGGCCAGGTCGATCTTGGCCGACACCGCATCGGAGAGATCGCTGCGGGTCATCAGATCCCGGCCCAGGAACACTTCCTGGTTGCCCGCCTCCAAGGAAACGGGGCCCAGATCACTCATGCCAAACCGGGTGACCATCTGACGAGCCAGGGAGGCCACCTGCTGAATGTCACCGCCGGCACCGGTGGTGACCTCCGCATGGCCGAACACCACATCTTCCGCAGCTCGGCCGCCCAGGGTGCCCATGATGCGGGCCCTGAGCTGGGCCCGGCTGACCAACATCTGCTCCTCGTCGGGGGCGAACCAGGTCAAGCCCTGGGCCTGGCCGCGGGGCACCAGGGTGACTTTCTGGACCGGGTCGTGCTCGGCCACCAGGGTGCCCACCAGGGCATGGCCCACCTCGTGATAAGCAATCAACCGCTTGCTGCGGCCATCGGTGAGGGGCTTGCCCTCCATGCCCGCAATCACGCGATCCACCGCATCATCGATTTCGCTGAGGGTGATGGCCTCCTTGCGGCGGCGAGCCGTGAGGATGGCGGCCTCATTCAGCAGGTTGGCAATGTCCGCACCCGTGAAACCGGGGGTGCGGCGGGCGATGGATTCCAACGACACATCCGGCGCCAATTTCTTGTTGCGGCTGTGCACATGCAGAATCGACAGGCGACCCTTGATGTCCGGCGCATCCACACTGACCTGACGGTCGAAACGGCCGGGACGCATCAGGGCGGAATCCAGCACATCGGGCCGGTTGGTGGCGGCAATGATGATGATGCCGCTATTGCCTTCAAAGCCATCCATTTCCGTGAGCAACTGGTTCAGGGTTTGCTCCCGTTCGTCGTTGCCCCCACCAATTCCCGCGCCCCGCTGACGCCCAACAGCATCAATTTCATCGATGAAGATCAGGCAGGGGCTGTTTTCCTTGGCCCGCTTGAACAGGTCCCGCACCCGGCTGGCGCCCACACCCACAAACATCTCCACAAATTCAGAACCCGAGAGGGAAAAGAAGGGCACCCCTGCTTCCCCGGCAATGGCCTTGGCGAGCAGGGTTTTGCCCGTGCCGGGAGGGCCCACCAGCAACACACCCTTGGGAATGCGGGCACCCACGGCGGTGAAGCGTTCGGGGGTTTTCAGGAAAGTGACCACTTCCTGCAAGTCTTGCTTGGCCTCTTCCACGCCGGCCACATCCGCAAACATCACGCCGGTTTCGGCTTCCATCAGGAAGCGAGCCTTGGTCTTGCCGAATTGCATCGCCTGGCCCGGACCCCCGGGCATGCCGGAGGAGCGGCGGGCAAGAAAGATCAAGGAGCCAATCAACAGCAAGGGGAAGAGCAGATTGCTCAACACACCCAACAGCGGCGGCGTGGGCTTGGCGGGATGGATGTCAAAGCTGATGGATTGCTCCTTCAACTTGTTGAGAAGATCGGGAGCGATGCCCGGTAAATCAACCCGCAGGCGCTGCACCCGGTTGTCGAGGTTGGGATCGACAATTTCCACCACGGCAGAGCGGCCGGAATTGAAAATGTCAACGGAATTGACCCGTCCTGAATCAACGTAAGACAGAAATCTGCCGTAGCTCATCTTGCCCACCGCCGCATTGGCGGGGGACTTCAGGGGGCTGGACGCCAGGTTGGAGCCACCGCCGCTGAGCAATTGCCAACCCAGGAAAGCTGCCACCAGGAGGGGGAGGGCCCAGAGGAGAATGAGACGCCAACGCTGATTCATCGACAAGAACGCTTCTTGAGCAATTGTAAAAGACCAAGCCAGTCACCGTGAAGACAAGGTCCAATCAATGGAGTCAATGGAAGCGGAAACAGCAAAGCGGGCGATGCCGCTCAGCCGGCCTGGAGCCAGGGAGTGGTGCGCAGGGTGGTGGATGGGGTAGGGAACATGCCTCCAACTTCGACGGGCACTCCCTCCTGGAAAGGCTCCACCAGAAGATGGTCGGAGAGGAAGGTTTCAAGCAGCTCCGGGCCGTAAAGCCCGTGGGACCAGATCTTGATCTCACTTAGTGGCGGACAGGAGAAGGTGAGGAGTTCAAAGGGGAACACCACCCGCTCCAGGAAAAACTGTTGCGCGCCGCAGCAACGCAGGATCACCATCCGATCGGTGGAGTTGCGGTAGGAACAATCCTGCAACACCCGAACAGTTTCGACAGTGTCTGAGGGCCCTTCCAGACGATCCAATGGAGAATTCAAGCGAAGCTCAATGGTTATAGCCAGTCCCCATAGGTGGAATTTGGTGTGGATGACAACACTTCCACACTCTTAATGTTTTTTGCGTTTTCTCGCGACTTGGCTGATGGTTCAGAGGCTCCGCAGGGCCACGATCGGATCCAGGGCGGCGGCCCGTTTGGCGGGCACCACCCCGAAAAAGAGGCCGATCACCCCGGAAAACCCCACCGTGGCCAGCACCATGCCCGGGCCGATGGTGGCCGGCAGGGGGGTCACCACCGCCACCAACACCACCGCGCCCACCCCTAGCACCCCACCGATCGCCCCACCAGCGCAACTCAGGATCAACGCTTCCACGAGAAATTGCTTGAGCACATCGCCGCTGCGGGCACCAATGGCTTTGCGCAGGCCAATTTCCTCCGTGCGCTCGCTCACGGACACCAACATGATGTTCATGATGCCGATGCCTCCCACCAGGAGCGAAATCGCCCCGATCGCCCCCAACATCAAGGTGAGACCGCCGGTGATGGTTTGCACAATCGACAGGGCATCTTTTTGGGAGCGAACGACAAAGTCGTCGTCCCGCAGGATGCGGTGCCGTTGACGCAACAGATTGGTGATCTGAAAGTTGGCCGCTCCCATGCTCTCGTCATTGAGGGCCTCGACACTGATGAAGCTGAGGCTCACCCCGTAGGTGGGATCCCGGCCGCTGATGCGGCCCACCATGGTGCTCAAGGGCAGGTAGGCCGCCTCGTCTTGATTGCTGCCAAACACGGCCCCCTTGGGCTCCAACACCCCGATCACTTCAAAGGATTGATCCCGAATCCTCAGCCGGCGGCCGATGACCTCGTCGTAAGGAAACAGCTTGTCGCGCAGGTCGGGGCCCAACACCACCACGTTGCGGGCGGCCTTCAGGTCGCTGTCGCTGATGAAGCGGCCCTGGGCCATCTCGAAGCTCCGCACCGGCAGAAAGTCGGGCGTGACGCCGGAAATGGTGGCGGAGGCGCTCAGGGAGCCGGTCTGCACCACCTCCAGCTGGGTGATCTGGGGTGCCACCCGGCGCACGGAGGGCACCTGTTCGGCGATCGCTTCCGCGTCTTCCAGCACAAGGGTTTTGGGGGATTCCAGGCCCTGGCGGCGGGTGTCGTTGCGGCCGGGCACCACGAAAAGCACGTTGGGACCCAGGGAGGTGAGCTGCTGGTCGGCCAGGCGCTGGGCGCCCCGGCCCAGGCCCACCAGGGTGATCACGGAGGCATTGCCGATGACGATGCCCAACATCGTCAACAAACTCCTGAGCTTGTGCCCCTTGAGGGTGGCCACGGCCATCGCGGCGGTTTCCCTCAGGGGAACGGTGGACGTGGCCATGGAGCCCCCGGGGGACGGCGCGATGTGGGTTATAGCGGATTGGCACCCATGTGCAGTTTGTGGCTGCGGGTGCCGCGATGCACCACACCTTGATGAAGTTCCAGGGTGACAATTTCCCCTTGACGGAGATCATTGGTGGCATTGGCCACGCCCACAATCACGGGGATGCCCAGCCGTTCGGCGATCACGGCCACATGGCTGTGGCGGCCCTCCATTTCCGCGATGATGCCCCGCGCCTTGCGGATGGCTTCGAGATAGGCGGCGGTGGTTTCGCGCACCACCAGGATTTCTCCCGTTTCCACCCGGGCCGCCTCCTCTGGCGTCTGGGCCAGGCGCACCTTGCCGCTGATGGAGCCGCTGCCGATGCCCACGCCCCGGCCCAACACGGCAGACACAATGCCCACCTTCACCAGGTCGGTGGAACCGCTCACCCCCTCCAGGGTGCCGGCGGTTTGCACCACCAGATCCCCCTCCTTGAGCAAGCCTTTCTGCTGGGCCACCCCCATGGCCAGGGAGAAGGTGCTTTCCGTGGAGGCTTGCTGGGAAATCAACAGGGGATTCACCCCCCACACCAGCTGCAACTGGCGGGCCACGGACACCTCGCTGGTGATGGCCAGGATGGGGGTGCTCGGGCGGAACTTGCTCACGTTGCGGGCCGTGGAGCCCGTTTGGGTGAGGGGAAGAATGGCGGCGGCGTTGAGTTGGCGGGCGATGCTGCTCACCGCCTGGCTGATGGCATTGGGAATGGTGGTGGCCATCTGGCCATCGAGGATGCGTTGGGGATAATCCCGCTCGATGCGCCGGGCGATGCGCGCCATGGTGGCGACGGCCTCCACGGGATAGTCGCCGACGGCGGTTTCATTGGAAAGCATCACCGCATCCGTGCCATCGAGAATGGCGTTGGCCACATCACTCACCTCGGCCCGGGTGGGGCGAGGGCAGGAGGCCATGGAATCCAACATCTGGGTGGCGGTGATGATGGGAATGCCCAGGCTGTTGGCCTTGCGGATGAGCTCTTTCTGCAGCAAGGGCACCTCCTCCGCCGGCATCTCCACCCCCAGATCACCCCGGGCCACCATCACCCCGTCACAGAGGGGAAGGATGGCATCAATGGCTTCAATGGCCTCGAATTTCTCGATTTTGGCCACCACGGGTGTGGTGGCGCCCTGGCCGCGAATCAGCTCACGAATTTCGAGGATATCGGAAGGATTGCGCACAAAACTCAGGGCAATCCAATCCACACCTTGTTGCAGACCAAAGGCCAGATCCTTGCGATCCTTGGCGGTGAGGGCGCGAATGGAGAGCTGCACATCGGGGAAATTGACCCCTTTGTTGTTGGAGAGCACACCGCCAACAGTCACGCGACATTGCAACTGTTGCTCGTCGAGATCCACATGCTCCACGAGCATCTCCACCCGGCCATCATCGAGAAGAATGCGGCTGCCGGTGGGCACCTCTTCCACCAGGCGGTCATAGGTGACCGTGGCGATCTCTTGGCTGCAGGGCACATCCCGGGAGGTGAGGATGAACAGATCCCCCACGGCCAGGGTGATGGGGCCCTGTTCAAAGCGACCGAGGCGAATCTTGGGCCCTTGCAGATCCTGCAGGATGCCAATGTGCACCCCCATTTCGTGGGCAACCTGGCGAATCGTGGCGATGCGATGGGCATGCTCCCCATGGTCGCCGTGGGAAAAGTTGAGGCGAAAGGTGGTGGCGCCCGCCTGGATCAACTCGCGCAGCCGCTCGGGCGATTCCGTGGCGGGGCCGATCGTGGCCACGATCTTGGTGCGTCGCATGAACAGGCCCGGTCCGGCGGATTAGCCGGAAATTACCATCCGTCCATCCCCGCACGGGCTCGTTGTGGACTTTCAGACCTACCAGACGCAGACCGCGACCACGGCCCGCTACCCGAATGTGGGAGCCAACCCGGTGTATCCCACCCTGGGGTTGTGCGGCGAGGCCGGCGAGGTGGCCGACAAAGTGAAGAAGGTGCTGCGCGACAACGGCGGCCAGTTCAGCGAGGAGCTCCGGGCCGACCTGGCCCTGGAGCTGGGGGATGTGCTCTGGTATCTCGCCCGCCTGGCCAGTGAGCTGGAGCTCGACCTGGGGGCCATCGCCGAGGCGAATCTGGCCAAGCTGGCCAGCCGGGCGGAACGTAACGTGATCGGAGGCAGCGGAGACCGGCGGTGAGCAGGGGATGGCCTGGGGGCTGGCGAGCACTTCTGGTGATCGGCGTCTTGCTCCTTGCGCTGGTGGGGCATCCCCTCCCCAGCGCGGCGGCTGATCTGAAGGTGGAGGAGGTGAGCCTCACGCCCTGCTCCTCCCAGGATGCGGGCAACCAGCCCGCCGGCCGAACGGCGGCCACCTGCTACGCCCTGCGGGGTGAGGTGATCAACCCCACCCGCCATGCGGTGGTGGATACAGACCTGTTCGCGGTGATCCTGGACAGCAGCGGCGAACCCGTGCTTCCCAACCGGGCGCGGGTGGGC
>JBKDSY010000231.1:0-8892 GCA_046340755.1 Cyanobacteriota bacterium | reverse complement strand
CATGGTGCCCACGGCCATGTCGCCGACGGGGGGGGCCGTCGCCCGTTGCCTCAGGGGCGGCAACACGTTGGGGGTGGCCACGGCACCGGGCACCAGGACGTTGGGGCGCATGGTCTGCAGGGAGGGCTGCACCGGCGCCGGAAAGCTCAACACCAGATTCCGCCCATCGGCACTCACCAACGGGCGCATCACCGGATAACCCGCAACGGGCGTCACCCGCAGGTTGTAGATCGTGCCACCGCCATCAATGCTGATGCTCTGAAACCCTGCCTCCGGAATCCCCAGCTGCTGGGGACCCCGCGGCAAGGCCGATGGCCTGGAGGTGTAGAGCCTCCCCAACCAGGAGTTGCCCTGGGTGGTTTGCTCCAATTGGGGCCCCGAGCCAGTGTTCTCGATCACCACCTCCACCGCGTCGCGCACCCGGCGCACCTTCAATTCCATGGGCGCGGGGTTGATGACCCGCACCGGGCCAGGCTGGTTGGGGAAGTCAGGCACCCTTGGAGGAAAAACCTCCTGGGCGAGGGCGCCGCGACCAACAGCGCCGAGAAGGCCCAGATCGGGAGCCAACAGAATGGCCACGATCCCAACCACGGTGCGTCGTCGCCTGGGCAGGAGGGTGGAAGTGCTGACGACGGCCATCCTCCAATCGTTCATCCCATCCCCAACCAACTCGGGGTATTGAACCACTGATCCCTGGAAGGAGGAATCCCCAACGGACGGCTCCCCCACTAGCCAGGGGGAACCGCGGCCTGCGGTGGAACGGCTCCCTTGGGTGGCGGGTTCACCGGGGCCTCCTGGTTGGGCTCCTTGGTCCAGAGGGTGAGGGCCAGGCTCACCTCCACCTCCGCGTTCAACGGCGGCACTTGATTGGAGCCGCTGTTGGTGCCTGGATCGGAGCCCGCCACGGTGAGGGTGAGGCCCTTTTGCTCCACCAGCACATCGAGGGCTTCCATGCGCCGCAGGAAATCGAGGATCTCGGTGTCGGGGCGGGGGGCCGTGAGCATCCTGGGGCGTTCGCGCCGGCCGGCCGGCCGCCTGGGAGCCGGCGGCGGGCCGCCGCCCGGGGCACCCGGAGCAGCTGGTGCAGCTGGTGCACCGGCCGCGCCCGCTGGTGGGGGCGGCGGCGGCGGCGGTGGGGGCGGAGCGGCACCGGTCCGGCGAGCGGCTCCCGCGGCGGCGGCGAGCTCGGGGACCGGTTCGTAGAGCTGGAGCTTCACGCCGGCCTGGATGGCTTCCAGGTCAAGGGTGGCGAGAAACGTGGCCGGATCACCCTTGCCCGTCACCAGGCGAATCAACTGCTTTTGTTGGCGCTTGGCCACCTCCAGGTCCTTGACGGTCTGTTGGGCCTGGAGGCGTAACAGCTCCACCTGTTGTTGGTAGTCCTCCAGCTCCTTCACCCGTTGCTGCACCCGCTGGATCTCCAGCCACTGGGGCAAGGCCACGGCAAGGAGCACCACCAAGGCGATGGCCCCACCCACGGTGATCGGCCCCCAGAACCAGAGCCGTTTCAAGGTGGCCGGCGACAGCCATAGCGTTTCGTCCTGGGTGGGGCTTTGAAGGTTGGTCATTTCAACAACCCCTCCCGTTGCAGGAGCTCCAGCCGGCGCACCATGCCCTGGGCCTTCAAGCTCTCCATCACGGGCACCAGCCGATTGGGGGCCAGAGGAGAGAGGGTGGCCTTCATCTCGAAGCGCACGGAGGTGGGGAGGTCCATGTTGATGGGAACGGGCTCCATTCTTTCAGGAGTTTTCATCTTTATCGACACCCGACGTTCCGGGAATCGTTTAACTTTTTCAATGGTCACCCCCTTGGCCAGGAACAGGGGCGATTGACGCAGCACCAGTTCCATCGCGTTCACCCGGCCGAAGGCCACCGGATCCCGGGCCCAACCCTTCAAACTCAGCTCCGTGGGGGTGAGCATCTCCACGTTGGTGATTTGCACCCCTTCCGGCACCCGCAGCTGAAAATCCGCCATCAGGGCCGAGGTGCTGCGCACATCGCTCAGCCGTTTGACCAACTGCTCGTTGCTGCCTCTCAACACCTTCAGCTCCCCCCCCTGGAGTTTGACGATTTCGCCTAGCTGTTTCGCCTCCTGCTCAAACACCTGGAGCTGGGAGGCCCGGGCCCGGAGGTATTGGTGCCAGAGAATGGCGAGCAGGCACAGCCCCAGACTCGCGCCCACGATCAAGCCGCCAATCCACAGGCCCTGGCGCACCAGTTCCCGCCGCAACACCAGCACCCCGGAGAGGGGTTCGAGCTCCTGTTCCTGCCGCCGTTCGCGCAGGAGATCGAGGGGGGGAAGGGTGCCGGCGGGAAGAGAGGCGACGGGAAGAGCGGCGGGAGTGGCGGGGGATTCAGGGGTTTCCTTGACCATGCCCGGGATCAGAAAGAGATCCACCAGCTGACCCACTCCGCAGAGCCCGAGGGTGAACAGCCAGAGGAGCCCGGTGGGAAGTTTGCGGTTGTAGATCCGGTGGATCCCGCAGAACCCCAACAGGGCGAGACACCAGAGCCCATAACTGATGGCCTGGCGGCGACGGGAGTCGTCGGCCAGGATGGGCTTGGCCTCCATGGGGGGCTCGGTGGGTGGGGTGCTGTTCAACGGGTCAACTCCGGGATGGCCAGTCCTTGCATCACCAGTGAGCCGTAGGGCTGATGGTGGAGGTGGCGTGCATGTTGGCCCAAGGCAGCCTCCAGTGCCTCCTGTTCCGCCAGTGGACCTTCCAAAAACAGCTCCAAACCACCGAGATCGGGTAGTTCTCTCCGCAGGAACGCCACACAACGCAACATCTCGCGGATCAGGAGTTCGGTGTTCCTTGGCAGGATCCGCTCAAACAACGGCACGCCATCCTGGATGGCCAACACCCTTCTCTCCGTCTGGGACGATTCCTGCGACGAGACCACCAGAACCAGGCTGTCGGGCAAAACCTGGGCCAGCTCCCCCTGCAGGGCTTCAAGTCGACAGCTCTGGGGGGAGGCCAATCGGTCGAGGCTGAGGCCCGCCTGATCAAACACCTCGATCCAGGCTTCCACCAATTCCCGTGGGGTGACGGCCACCAACATGCGGCCGGGGGCGGTGGGCAGGGGCCGCACGTCCATCGTCGCCTCGGCGAGGGGATAGGGCAATCCCAGATCGGGATCCCGCTCCCGGAGGGCAAAGGCCCCGTCCTCGGGCATCTCCGCCTCCCCCCAGTCGATCACCCGCCAATCCACGGCCTGGGGGGGCAGGGAGGCCATCACGTGGGCATCGATGAGATTTTCGCGCGCCAACAATTCGCCGATCAGATCCGCCAGGGCGTCGATTTGAACCGGCATCCCCTGGTTGTTGCAGGTGTAGGCGGGCAGAGGGAGGTTGAGGCACAACGGCCCCGGGCGTCCGCCGAGGAGGGTTTGACCCAGGAGTCTGTCCTCGCCGATCTCAAGGAGCACCTGCTTGGGAAACATCCTGGATCTGAGCAACCGCAGGCGTCTCAGCAGCTTTTCCTTGATCTGTTCGTCGGCCAACAGCGGTCGGTTCACTCCCAAAAACGTATCGGACTCTTACCGCCACGGTTGGGCGCAACCAACCGCTTCACTGAGTGTTGCCATCCCCTGCCGGTCCAGCTGGGTGCTCAGCCCCTGCAGGATCCGGGGCACCAGGGTGGGGCCCTCGTAGATCCACCCCGTGTAGATCTGCACCAGGGAGGCCCCCGCCGCGATGCGTTCCCAGGCCACCTCCGCCGAATCAATCCCGCCCACACCGATCAGGGGCAAGGCCGGCCCGGCCGTGGCCCGCAGGCGCCGGAGCACGGCCAGCGCCCTCTCCCGCAGGGGCCGACCACTCAGGCCCCCCTCCTCCTCGGCCAGGGTGCGGCCGCTCTGGGCGACGGGGCGCCGCTCCAGCCCCAGCCTGTCGCGGCTGGTGTTCACGGCGATCACGCCCGCCAACCCCTCCTCGTAGGCCAGCCTGGCGATGGAATCGATGGCGTCATCCTCCAGGTCGGGGGCAATCTTCACCAGCAGGGGCGGGCAGGCCGGCAGGCGCCGCAAGCGCTCCACCAGCCGCCGCAGCTGACCCTCCTCCTGCAGATCCCGCAGGCCCGGCGTGTTGGGGGAGCTCACGTTCACCACGGCGTAGTCGGCCAAGGGGGCCAACAGGGAGAGGCTGGTGGCGTAGTCATCCGCCGCCCGATCCAGGGGCGTGAGGCGGGATTTGCCGAAGTTCAGACCCAACACCGCCGGGCGCTGGCCCGGGGGGGGCAGCTGTTGGCGTTCCAGGGTGCGGCGCATCGCGGCCGCTCCCTGGTTGTTGAAGCCCATGCGGTTGAGGGCGGCCTTCTCGGCGGCCAGACGAAACAGGCGGGGGCGGGGATTGCCGGGCTGGGCCTGGGCGGTCACCGTGCCCAGCTCGGCAAAGCCAAAGCCGAAGCAATGCCAGATCGCCGCGGCGACGCCATCCTTGTCAAAGCCCGCCGCCAGCCCGAGGGGATTGGCGAAGCGGCAGCCGAAGAGGGTCTGCTCCAGCCGCGGGTCGCGATGCTCCAGTTCAGCGTCCAGGCCCGCCAGGAGTTGTTGCAGGCCTGGCCAGCGGCGCCGCAGGGCCAACTGCTCCAGGCTGGAGAGGGTGAGACGGCTGAGCAGTTCCGCGTCGAGTCCCTCGTCCTGCCGGAGCAGCGGCCCCAGCAGGCGCTGGTAGATGGCTTCGCTGGCCCCGACCCGCGCAACACCCATCCCCTGCCCTCTCACTCCTCGGGCGCCCATCCTCCATCGGCGCGGCGCAGGCGCCAGCGGCCGGGGCCGTGGGGCTCCACCATCCAGTCCCGCCAGCGCCAGCTGCCCTGGCGCCGCTCCAGCTGGGCCAGGGGCTGCTCCACCAACTGGGCCAGCTCCACCGCCGAGAGGCCATGGCCGCCCGTGGCCAAGCGGTCGGCCAGCTCCAGCCGTCCGAGCAGGCGGACCAGGGCCGGCGGGGCCGGGTCGCTGGCGGGTGCGACGGCGGCGGCGGCGATTGGCTGGGAGGTCGACGGCTTGGCGGAGGGGGCTGGCGGGTTTGTTAAGCGGGGCGCCTGGCCGCGGGAGAAGGCCACGGCGATGGCGTCGCACCGGTCGTTGTCGGGATGGCCGCTGTGGCCGCGCACGTGGCGCAGGGGCACCCCCTGCAGCCGGGCCCCATCCAGCTGCTCCCAGAGATCCCGGTTGAGCACTGGCCCTCCCCCCGCCGTGCGCCAACCCTTGCGCTTCCACCCTGGCAACCAGGTCTGCAGCCCATCGATCAGGTAACGGCTGTCGGTGAGGATCACCAGCTCGGGATGGCGGCGGAGGGAGCGCAGGGCCCGCAGCACCTCCAGGGCCGCCGTGAGTTCCATGCGGTTGTTGGTGGTGGCGGGTGCATGGCCGCCCCACTCCCGCACCGTGCCATCGTCAAATCGAAGCAGGGCGCCCCACCCCCCGGGGCCGGGGTTGCCGCTGCAGGCACCGTCGCAGGCGGCCACCACCACACTCGGCCCGCCCTCGGTCGCGCCCGCCGCTGGTTGCTTTTCGCTGCCCTGACCCCCCATGGCTCCTCGTTCGTGTGGCATCTGGGTGTTGCCCAAGCCTGGTTGGTGGCTTTAATAGGCAGCCTTCCCCGCTTGGCGGGTCCCTGCCCTGGCACCATGAAGCGACCCTACCTGGCCCTGGCCACCATCGCCCTGGCGGCGGGATTGACTCCGGGCCTCATCCCGAGCAGCTCGGCGGTGGGTTTGTTTTCCAGCGCTCCGGTGGAGCCCGCCAGCTTTGCCGTGCTTGCCCGGCCCGTGGCGGACGACGATTGGACCCTGGTGGTGTTGGAGCAACTCAAGGCCCGACCCTTCTGCTGGACCCCGCGCCCTGACGGGTTGGTGGATCCCACCTTGAATCGCTTTGATTACACGGGGATCTGCGGGCGGTTCATCGACAGCAACGGCTATTCCCTGCGGGTGGGAGACGTGGATCTCAGCCATGCCTATCGTCTGCGGATCGAGCGCAGGGGGTCTGAGTTGCAACTGTTGGCCACCACGGCGTCGCGGGGGGCGGAGTTTCTGGTGGGGCGCGGCACGGTGCCCCGCCGGGATCGGGACCTGTTCGTTTCACTCCAGCTGCAGCCGGGCTGGGAACTGCGGCGCCGGATGTTTGGCAATCGTGGCCTGAACCACGTCTATTTCTCCAACGGCCAGTCGTTGGAGGCCCTGATCGCCGCCAGCACCGGCCGGCCTTCCGCTCAGGCCACGGGCCCGGGCCCCGGCCTGGGCCTGGAGCCCCCCAAGGCCCCGCCGCCGCCTGTGACCCTCACCCGAGGCAGCGGCCGGGGAGTGTTGCCCACCCCGAGCCAGCGGTTCCGCACCCCGACCCCACCAGAGCCGAGCCCCGGCCGTTCCGGGGCGGACACCGCCGCTGAAGCGGGGAGCCCGGCGGGGGTGGTGGCCCTGCAGGTGATTCCTTATGAGGAGCGCACGGGCGGCAGTGTGGGACGCTCAGGAGGAACGAATCAGGACCAATCTGCGGCCCAAGGTCTGTAGTCAGTTTGACTGGTGGCCAGATCCTCTCGACCCCCCGTGCCACTCCCGTTATCTTTTCTGTGTGAGGAGTGCTGAACGACTCACTGGGGTCGAAACGAGGACAGACTCCTGGTGACCGTTCAAACCCCAAGCCCTGCCGTTGGCAGGGTTTTTTTTTGTGTTGAACGGTTGAAGCCAAAAAAACCGGCCCTTTTGGGGCCGGTGGAAAAGCACAAACCCGAAGGGCGGATCTCACTTGATGGTGACTTTGCCGCCGGCTTCTTCGATGGTTTTTTTCAGGGCTTCCGCATCTTCCTTCTTGATGCCTTCCTTCACGGCCTTGGGCGCCGCTTCCACCAGGGCCTTGGCTTCACCCAGGCCGAGGCCGGTGGCCTCGCGCACGGCTTTCAGCACTTTGATCTTGGCGGCAGCGTCGAAGCTGTCGAGGATGACATCGAATTCGGTTTGCTCTTCCACCGGTTCGGCGGCGGCGGCGGCCGGAGCGGCCATCACCACGCCGGCGGAGGCGGCGGCAGACACCCCGAAGGCTTCCTCAATCTGCTTCACCAGCTCGGAGGCTTCGAGCAGGGAGAGGGTCTTCAGTTGTTCGAGAATTTGGTCGGTAGCGGCAGACATGGTGGGGAAACAGCAACAGATCAGGGGGAATGGAAAGCGTGGCGACTCGTGTGGCTCGCAGGGAAGGCCCTAGGAAGGGGTGCCTTCGCCATCGGCGTGCTGCTTGAGCGCCCGGGCCAGACCGGAGGGCACCTCGTTGATCCCAACCGCCAGCTTGGTGGCCACGGCATTGATCGCACCGGCGATCTGGGCCATGAGCACCTCCTTGGAGGGCAGGTCGCCGATGGCCTTGATGTCCGCTTCCGAGAGCAGTTGGCCTTCAAAGAGGCCGCCCTTGGTGTGGGACTTCTTGGTGTCCTTCTGGAAGGACTGCAGGGCTTTCACCGCGCCGCCGACGTCGCCCTTAACGAGCACGAAGGCATTGGGGCCATCGAGGAGGGATTCGAGGGCCGTCCAGGCGTTGTCTCCATCAATGGCACGGCGCATCAAGGTGTTTTTGGTCACCTTGCAGATGCCGTTGCTCGCGGCCAAACGGGACCTGAGGTCCTTCAACTCGCGGATGGACAGGCCCTGGTAATCCAGAACCAACGCCATGTCGGCCTCGCCGAGGAGCTGCTTGAGCTCGTCGACAATCTGTTGCTTGCTCTCTAGGGTGCGGCCCATAGGTTGTGGAACGAATCAAGAGGAACAAGCCGGGTTCGCGGCCCAGGAAGCCCCACTCCGGCTGGAGCGGGCCACGGTTCTCGCCGGGGGCGGGAACCATCGAGGCCGCAGCTGTGTTCCAAGGTTGATCCGTCCTGCCGCCCCCAGCCGGCCGAGAAACCTCGGAGGAAGAGGAGAGGGGGGAACCTCACAAAACTGATCACGGCATAACCGTGAATGCGTGCACCTCGGCAGGATTTACACGGCTCACCTAGGGGCAAAGCCACCCGGTGAGCCAATCACCCGCTGTCTTGGGTCGGGCGCGAGCCCTTCTGGCAGAAGCCAGATCAAAAATCTATCACCGCGGCGATCAGCTCTCTTTCTTGATGTCCTGCAGGGCGGTGACATCCACTTGCACGGAGGGGCCCATGGTGGAGGTGACATAGAGACTGCGCCAGTAGCGGCCCTTGGCGCCACTGGGTTTGTTGCGATCGATGGTTTCCTGCAGCGCCTTGAGGTTGTCGAGCAGGTTTTCGGCGCTGAAGCTGGCCTTGCCAAAGCGCACGTGCACGATGCCGGAGCGGTCGGCCCGGAATTCCAGTTTGCCTGCCTTGAATTCGGCAATCGCGCCGGCCAGATCGGTGGTCACCGTGCCTGCCTTGGGGTTGGGCATCAGGCCCCGGGGGCCGAGCACCCGGCCCAGCTTGGCCACCTTGGGCATCATGTCGGGGGTGGCGATCAGCAGGTCAAAGGCAATCGAGCCGCCGGCGATTTCTTCCACCAGCTCCTCATCACCCGCCAGATCGGCGCCGGCGGCCTTGGCTTCCGCCACCTTTTCGCCCCGGGCAATCACCGCCACCCGCACGGTTTGACCCGTGCCATGGGGCAGGGCCACGGTGGTGCGCAACTGCTGATCGGTGTATTTGGGGTCGATGCCCAGGCGCGCGTGGGCTTCGATGGTTTCATCAAATTTTGCCGTGGCGTTGGCTTTCACCAGGTTGAGCGCCTCCTCGGGGAGGTAGGCACGGTCTTCAACCTTTTCCGCGAGGGCAACAAAGCGTTTGGATGGATGGCTCATGGGTGCAAGGGGTGCGAACGACCGTGGCGGTCTCCCCCGGTGAGGTGGACAGGGATGGGGATGGACTGGGCGGTGAGGCTCAGTCGTTGACGGCGACGCCCA
>JBKDSY010000230.1:0-22762 GCA_046340755.1 Cyanobacteriota bacterium | reverse complement strand
GCGGGGTTCCACCAGCGGTCGTAGTGGATCACATGGGAAGCGGAGGTGAGATTCAGGCCCGTGCCACCGGCCTTGAGTGACAACAGAAACAAGGGCGGCCCCTCCGGCTCGGCAAAGCGCGCCACCAACGCATCCCGCCGCCCGCGACTCAGGCCGCCATGGAGCCAGAGCATCTCCACACCGCAACGATGGGCCAGGTGTGTCGCCAACCGCTCCCCCCAGGAGGTGTATTGGGTGAAGAGCAAGGCCTTCTCGCCTGCCTCCAGAATCGCCGCCACCAACTGTTCGCAGCGGCTCAGCTTGCCGGAGCGTCCCGGGAGATCGGAGCCATCGTCGAGGTAATGGGCGGGATGGTTGCACACCTGCTTGAGCCGGGTGAGGCCCGACAAGACGATCCCCTGGCGTTCAATGCCATCCGTGCCCTCGGCCTGCTCCAACAGCTCGGCGGCCACCGCCTGGTAGAGGGTGGCCTGTTCCTCGCTGAGGGCGCACAGCTCGGTCTGTTCGATGCGGCCGGGAAGATCGGGAAGAATGGCGCGATCACTCTTGAGGCGTCGCAGCAGGAACGGAGCCGTGAGCCGTCGCAACCGCTCCGCCGCCGCGTCGTCATGATCGCGCTCGATGGGCACGGCAAAGCGCTCGCGGAACTGGGCCAGGCTGCCGAGCAAACCAGGGTTCAGCAATTGCAGGAGCGCCCAGAGTTCAACGAGGCGATTTTCCACCGGCGTGCCACTGAGGGCGATTCGGCGCTGGCCCTCCAGGGAGGTGGCGGCGCGGGCCACGGCGGTGTAAGGGTTTTTGAGTTGCTGGGCCTCGTCAAACACCAGCCGCCCCCAGGCCACGGCCGCCAAGGGGGTGGCATCCCGGCTGAGCACGCCATAGCTGGTCAGCAGCACGCCTCCAGGGCCAAGGGTCTTCAGGGCGCGGCGCAGGGCGGCGGCGGTGCGGGGCCGCTCCGGGCCGTGGTGCAGCCCCACCCGCAGGGAAGGGGCGAAGCGGTTCAGTTCCCGTCGCCAGTTGCCCAGCAGCGTCACCGGCGCCACCACCAGTGTGGGTGGGGCCAGGGGATCGGCGAGGAGGGCGGCGATGAGTTGGGCGGTCTTGCCAAGACCCATGTCGTCCGCCAGGCAAGCCCCCAGGCCCAGGCTGCCGAGGAACACCAGCCAGCCCAGGCCCCGTTGCTGGTAGGGCCTCAGCTCACCGACGAACCCCTCGGGGGTGGGCAGTGCCTCGACCCGGGCCTGGAGGTCACCCGCCAGAAGGGTGCCCAAGGGGCCGGGCGCCTCCACCCCCGCCAACTCCAGCTCGGGCGGCACCCCCAAACGCTCCAGCCCCAAGCCGCCCCGCAACAGCTCCGCCCCGTTCGCTTCCCCCGCCTGCCCCGCCAGCGACAGCAACCCCGCCACGGCGGCCGCATCCACCAGGGCCCACTGGCCCCGCAGGCGCACCAGGGGACGCTTGAGCTCAGCGGCCCGTCGCAGGGCGGCCAGGTCGGCGGCGGAGAGGGGGGTTTCCCCCAACACGGCCTGCCACTCGAAGCAAAACAGTCTCGACAGATCCAGCCCCGCCCCCTCTCCCGCCGGCGCGGACTTGCCCCGTTTGCCCTTCACGGCCGGCAGCCGGGCCCGCACCCCCAGCCGGGCCGCCTGGCGCAGGCCGCTGGGCAGCAACAGGGCAAAGCCCGCTTCAGCCAACAGGCCCGCCCGGACGCTGACCAAGCTCACCAGGGCGGCCTCCTCCAGATCGACTTCCGCCGGGGCCGGTTGCCGCAGCAGGGGCTCCAGCTCGGGGGCCAGGCGGGTGAGCAACCCCACCTGGCGCAACACCCCCTCCAGGGCGCTGGTCGCAAACGGACTCTCCCCCGCCCAGTAGGCCGCCAGGGGCACAAGCAGGCTGGGATCGGCGGTCGGGCCCAGCAAAAGCTCCACCCGCCAGAGGCGCCTGCGGCCATCGTCTGGGGGATGGCAGCGCAGGGCCAGGCGCAGGTCGCCGCCGGGGGCGACCCCCTGGCGCACCCAGGCCGCCACCCGCTCGGCGGGGGTGGTTGCGGAGGGGTCCTGGGGCTTTGCCTTGGGGGAAGGTGGCGGGAGGCGGGAATCGGTGGCGGTCAGCGCCGCGAGCCAGGCATCCACCAAGCCCTTCGGGCCAGGGCGACGGGAGGCTGGAACCTTTTTGAGGGCTGAAGCCCTTAACCGTTGGCGCACCAGCCGGTCGACGGCATCGGCCAGGTGTTGGGCGAGCTGACGCTGGCTGGCGGGGTCGTCGTCGGGGAGCAGGGCTTCCAGCCAGGGCCGATCCTCTGCCGCTGGCAGGGGCCACCAGCGGGCATGGAGGTGGCCATCGCCGTCGGGTTCCAGGGCGGGCACCACCCGGCCCGCGGCCACGAGCACCTCGGCCAGCCGCTCGCAGCGGGCTTGCAGCAGCAGCCCTTCCTCCGTTGCCCGGGTTTCCGACGTCGTTGGTGGCACGGCCTTCGGCACGGTGAGGCGGACGCGGCAGTGGTGATCAGATCGCTGAGAACCGTAGGTCCACCTGACGGGCTGGGCAGCGGCTTTAGCCGTCGGATCCCATCCTGTTGACAAGCTCGTGGTACGTGAGACGGTGTTGGTATCTGTGGTGTCCGCCGCACCCATGGCACCAGTGGTAAAGCGAAACAGGTGATGGCGGGCCGATGCCTTATTCGTTTGGCTTGGATCGGCCATCACCGTTCTGGCGGCTCTTGGGTAAGCCCGTTCAACGCTCACTGACTGACTCCCGGCCATGAGGAGCGATCACTGGTTTTTCGAGGTCTTCAAGGCCCTCCCCGATCTGGTGAGGCACCTGATCGTCCTGAAGGAGCCAGCGGAACCCCATGCGCCTGAGGAGGAGGCTCCTGGCGCCAAGCGTCCAAAAGCCAGTCGTCCTGAGTTGGCACGGATCAACAACACGTCTGCCGATGGGGATGAATCCACCTACATCTTCAAGGCGGAAGTGCTCAAACGAGTGAGCCACAATCTTGATGGTGTGTTTTGGCCGCGGCGCGTTGCAAGCGGCTCTCCCACGGAACCGGTGGTGCTCCTGGAAGTGCAAATGCACTCCGACCCGCTTTTCCATCGCCGTCTTGGCGCGGAAACCTTTCGCTTCTTGCAGCAACACAATCAGGTGGCCCATCTGGAAGTGTTGGTGCTCATTGCCAACGCCCATCTGACATTGGGGAGATCCAACCCCTCCCCGCTGCAACGGTTTCTCGAACAGGATGTGACCTGGGTGGATCTGGAGGCCCTGGCCCTCCATGACGATCTTGACCCATTGTTGAGCCTGCTGACCCTGCCTGTGCGGCGGGACGTCGATCTCGGGTCTTGTTGCCTGCGGATTCTGCAGCCGCGCCCCGACCTGATCGAGTTGATCCTGCCTATTCTTTCAGAACGGTTCCAAACCTTATCCCTCCCGCAGATCATGGCTTCTCTCGGAATCTCCCTCGACTCCTGGCGCCACACCCATGCCTTTCAGGAGATCCTCCGGGAGGGAAGAGAGGAGGGTCGACAGGCGGGTCACCAGGAAGGGCTTCAACAAGGCCTTCAGGAGGGGCGCCAAGAGGGGCGGCAGGAGGGGCGGCAGGAGGGGCGGCAGGAGGGGCGACAAGAGGGGCGACAAGAGGGGCATCAGGAGGGGCATCAGGAGGGGCGGCAGTTGGGGCTTCAGGAGGGGCGCCAAGAGGGCTTGGAAGAAGGCCTTCACCGGGAGGCCTGCGCTCTTGCGCTCCGCCTGCTGGAGCGTCGTTGTGGAGCGCTCTCGGCAGACGTCTGCTCCCGCGTCGGGGCCCTCAACCGCTCCCAGTTGGAGGCCTTGGCCCTGGATCTCCTCGATTTTGGCGGTGTGGACGACCTGATGACTTGGTTGAAAGGCTTGGAAGGTTGAGGGCGGGATCGACGGCGGGCCGCCGGCTTTGGGCCTTGGCCGGAACTCAGGATCCGTGCCGAGGCTGGAGCGGGAGCTGATGGGTGGCCCGGAGGATGGCACCGGCCAACGGACTTGACGGGGGTCATCCTTGGTCCTCTTTATCCATCTGAGCCACACACACCATCAGCGTCAGGCCTAGGGCGGGGGACAGGCACGGAAGCCATCTCCACAGGACGTATTTCTCAGTTGAGGGTCTAGGAAGCGGCAACGGATCTGGGTGGAGTTAGGGGCGCCCGGCGTCGTGGGTGGAGGTGGTGGAGGTGTGCTCAAAACCAGGTGTGCTCAAAACCAGGACAAATCGAGGCGCCTTCGGCGCCATCACCAATTAAACCAAAGATCCTGATCCACAGGATAACTTAGTCAGAGGTTAATCCAACAACCAAGGGATGAGAAACAGCCAAGGGTTAAGGGACAAAGGGATGGAGGGTCAAGTGGAACGGCCCTGGGGGAGGCAGACCACACGGAACCCGACGTCGAGGTCGACATTGCCGGGCTCGTTGAGGTAACGAAACGCCGAACGGCAGTACCTGGGATCGCTGACCCAAGAGCCGCCGCGCAGCAGCCGATTGGAACCTGATTGATACTTGGAATTGAACCAAGCAGTCCCATCCGAGGGAGCCCCGACATAAGACTCGTGCCAGTGATCCAGACACCATTCCCAAACGTTGCCATGCATGTCGTGCAATCCCCAAGCATTCGCTGCAAAGCTGGCGACATCAGTTGACTGTTTGCGAAAGATGCCTATCGGCCCGGTACCAAAGGTGTAATCCCCATTATAATTGGCCAGTTCTGTGGTGATCGTCTCGCCAAAGGCAAAGGGTGTGGTTGTGCTTGCACGACAGGCGTATTCCCACTGGGCTTCACTGGGCAGGGTGTAGGTGCGCCCTGTGTGCTGGCTGAGGCGGCGACAGAATTCCATCGCGTCTTCCCAGCTCACGCTTTCCACGGGTCGATCGGGCCCCTTGAATCTGGAGGGATCCGCCTTCAGCTCCCGCTCCACCTTGGGCCAGCCCGCCACCACCCGCCACTGGGCCTGGGTGATCGGGGTCTGCCCCATCCAAAACTCCGCCAGGCGCACCTCGCGCTGGGGGCCCTCGTCGTTGGATCGCTCCAATTCCCCAGGCGGAGAGCCCATCACAAAGCGCCCGGCCGGGATCCTTACCAGCAGCAAGGGCACCCCAGGAGCCAGGAGCTCGGCGGTGCCAGGCACCTGGATCGGGCGGGTTTGGATCCGCCAGCCCATCGAGCGGCGTTCCAGCCAGCCGTGGGTGGTTTGCAGGGTCAGGGGTCCCGAGGCAGTGGGCGCAACGGGGGAGGGGCTTCTGGTTCCGGTGAAGGGCAGGCGAGAGAGTCCTCCGGAATTGGCGGTGATCCTGGCCAGGCCAAGCGCCGCCAGGGGCACCCCTGCACCAAGCAGCAACCTGCGCCGCGTGAACAGCGTCCTGGCGGCCTGGGGCGCTCCCTGCCCAACAGTGTTCAACCGCTCCGGCAGTTCGGTCTGGAGGGGTCGCCGCCTCGCATCGGCCAACTCCCGTTCCTTGCGCTCCCGCCGAGCCCGTTGCTCCCGTTCCTCAATCTCCCGCCGAGCCCGTTGCTGGCGCTCCTCACGCTCCAGGCGATCCTGGTTTGCCCGCTCCCGCCGGTCTCTCTCTTCTTGCTCCCGCCGAGCCTGTCGCTCACGCTCCTGGCGCTCCCGCAGGGCCCGCAGCTCCCGGTCCTCCTGCTCCAAACGCGCCTGCCTGTCGCGTTCCTCTTGGTCCCGCCGCGCCTCCACCAGCGCCCGATGCACCTCCTCGGCGATGCGCAGCAGGGCCCGCCGCTGTTGGGGCTCCGTCATGTCATCGAGGTAGTGATCCACCGGCAAGACGGCCTGGTAGGCGTGGATCGGGGTGCGGTCGACAAAGCAGGGGCTGAGGCTCACCCAGAGGATCCGCACCCCCTCCCGTTCCGCCGCGGCCAACAACACCGGCACTTCACGGCCCATCACAAAGTCGGAGGCCAGAAACTCGGCACTCACCAGCAACAACGCCACCCGCGCCCGGGCCAGGGCCGTCTCGATGGCCTGCAGCCACATCGTCCCGGGTCGGATCTGGCTGTCATCCCAGAGCACCACCTCGTCACCCGCCGCCCGCAGCAAGGGCGCCATGGTTTGGCGCAGGCGATCCACCCAAACCCGATCCGCCCGGCTGTAGCTGATGAACACGTGCCCACGTGGCTCGGAATCGGGCTGGGGCACCTCGGATCAGCTGGCTCCGCTGGCGGCATTGTGGCAGGCATGGCCCGATCCCGCCCGCTGGATCCTTCCCCAAGGCGTGCTCGAGCGCGCGGACCAATTTTCACCAGTGCGGCAGCGGCGGAGGTAGAGGAGGCTGAGGTAGAGGAGGCTGAGGCGGATCTTGAGGAGCAGGAGGAGGTAGAGGAGGAGGAGAAGGATGCGGCGGCGGCGGTGGTGGTGGCGCAGGCTGGTAGAAGGAGGTGTCGTGCCAGACCTCACCCGGGACAGCCGCGAGAGGTCCCTCAGCCGGGCCGATGGGGTCCCTCAGGAACCGAGACGTCCTGGCCGTCTTAACGTCCCGGCCCCTCCTGGCTGCCCAGCCCCTCCCCGGGCTCCAGCCCCACCCGCTCGGCGGGTAGGGTCCACAACTCAGCCGCCAGGGCATCGGAGCGGGCTTCGGCACTGGGTTCGCTCCGGGCAAACCGCAGCCGGCCCGGCCCCTCCACCCGATTGCACCAATACTGCACAGCCCCGCACTCCACGGGTGAAGTGGTGGCGAGCTCCACCAGCAGAGTACCCGCCCGTTCGGGCGTCTCGCACAAGCGCAGCAGGTCGCGGGCGACAAAGGCAAACACGGCCTGGCCGATGGGGTTGTGGCGGCGGCTGTCGCGGAAGAAGCCGCCCTCGCCCCTTGGGATCACCAATCCCGGGCTCCAGGCGATCACAGGCAGGGCCTGGCCCCGCTCCCGCAGCCGGCGCTCCACCTCCCGGGCCATCAGGAGGTTGCAGAGCTTGCTGTCTTTGTAGGCCTTCTCCGCGCTGAAGGGGCCCCCATCCACCATCGCCGCCCCCGCTCCCTGCCGCAGGCCCGCCAGATCCCCCAACCCCGCCGCCGGCCCCACCCGTCCTCCCGGGGTGGATGGATCATGCACCTCCGATGCCGTCACCACCAGCCGCGGCGAGGCACTGCGCAGCAGCAGGGGCATCAAGCGTTGCAAGAGGGCCTGATGGGCCAGGTGATTCACCGCCAGGGTCAACTCAAACCCCTGGGCTGACCAACGGGGCTCCTTGGCCCCGCTGTATTGCAGGCCCGCATTGAGCACCAGGGTGTCGATCGGCGCATCGTCCATGCCCAGGCCTTGGACACAGGCGGCGACGCTGGTCAGATCCGCCAGATCACAGACCACGGCTCGCGTGGCTTCACCGAGACGCTGCCGCACCCGCTCCGCCGTGGCGCCATCGCGGCAAAGCACGGTGAGGCGATGGCCGCTCGCCACCAGGCGACTCGCCGCCTGGGCGCCGATGCCCGAGCTGCCCCCCGTGAGCACCACCTGGCGGCTGGCGCCACCTGGGCTGTCCTGCGAACCCATCCCCCTCGGTCCCCACGCGCCAGCCATTCTGGCGACCCCAGGCGAATGGCGGCCCGAAACCAACGAGTCAGGGATTCAGGGCCTCCTCCCGCCAGCCCGTCTCCTGGCGCCAGCGGCGACGGCGATGGGGATGGTCCAGAAGCTCCAGCAGCTCCACCTGCCTCAGCGCGACTCGAAGCACCTGGAAGTGGGCTGGCAAGGGGGCCCCATCCGGCAGCGACCTGGGAACCTCAGCGCCGGCCTCCAATGGCTCGCCTGGTGGGGGCCAGCCCCAGAGGGCACGTCCCGTGGGTGTCAGGGTGCGCCAGTGCCGTTCCCGCTCCCGTTCGTCTTCCACCGGCGGCAACACCACGACATCGCCCCGCAAACGAAACTGGGAGCGGGCTCGAACCAGGAGCCAACACAGCTCCACCGCCGGCTGGCGGGCCAACTCGCCCGTCTTGGCGCTGCGGCCATCGGTGAGCAACTCCAACTCCGCGGGGCCGGCCCAACCCCGAAACACGAGGGTGCGCACCCGTGGGGTGCCATCGGTGGCGACGGTGGCCAGCTGCAGCCAGCGGGCCTGGGGGGCACGTTTGCCCTCCCGCTCGCGGGCACCCCGCAGCAAGGGACGCCACGGGGGAAGGGGTTCTGTCACGGCCAAGGAGCTGGAGGCGGGTGAGCCATTCCAGGTCATTGAGACAGGCCATGGGGGAGCCGGGCCGATGACGCAACCGGTCCTCCCGATCAGCCGAGTGGTGGGTGGGTGCGGGGCAGATGGCCGGTCTTCACCCAGATCGTGCAACCTGTCTCGCTCCAGGGCCGATGGGCACTGGCCGGGGGATGGCGCAGCCAGTGGCCCGCTGGGTAGGTGCCGTGCTCATCCTGGAACACACCAGCCAGCACAAGGATTTCTTCACCCCCGGGATGGCCATGGGGCTGAAACACCGTTCCCGGGGCCCAGCGCACCAGGGCCACTTGCTCGGAGCCGTAGCCGTGCAATGGCATCACCTCCAACCCGGGCACCAGACCAGGCCGCCAGGGCTGCCGTTGGGTGTCGACCACCACACGCCGCTGATCGGCTGGATGCATCTGGTGGAGCTTCACGAGGATCGTGCAGCCGTCTTGGCTGAAGGGGGCATGGCTCGTGCCCGCCGGATTGCGGAGATAGGTGCCCGCTGGATACGCCCCCAGCTCATCGGACAACATGCCCTGCAGCACAAGAATTTCCTCCCCACCCCCGTGACAATGGCGCTCGAATCGACTCCCCGGGGCATAGCGCACGATCGACGTGGCGCGGGCCACCTCGTCGCCTTGGCGATCAAGCAACCGCCGCTCCACGCCTGCCATTGGGGACGGCGTCCAGGGCAGGGCGTCGGCATCTAGCACCACGGCCCGGCTTAGATCAGCGTGCAGATCCATCAGCAGGAGACGACCCGGGGAGCCGGAGGAGTCAACATAGGGGAACCCTGGCCACAGGCCAGCCGATGCCGCGCGGAACCATGAAGGAATTCGATCAGCTTCAGCGTCGGCAGGTGCTCTCCCTCTCCGCTGGGTTGGGGGCCAGCGCCTTGCTCTCCACCCTCGCGCCAGGCTGGAGCCAAGCTGCTGAAGATGGTGCGGTGGCCTGCGCCGCCACCAGTGCC
This sequence comes from Cyanobacteriota bacterium, assembly GCA_046340755.1. GTDB lineage: Bacteria > Cyanobacteriota > Cyanobacteriia > PCC-6307 > Cyanobiaceae > Cyanobium. Next base: position 13,613 of record JBKDSY010000230.1, on the reverse strand, counting down.
CGCTCCAGCGGCATCGGCCAAGACCAGGAGCTGCCGCCCGGTGAAGACCTCCTGCCGCAACCCGGGGAGCTGGTCATTGTGCGGTCCGTCAACCCGCGTTGTTTCTACTATCCAACGCGGATGATCGTTGAACCTGGGGGCGTCTATCAGTTCGATAGTGTGGGGTTCTGGAAGGATGGCTGGATCCCGAAATGCGGTCCTGAAGGATGGCCAGGATGGATCCTTCAGGGGTTGAACCGTCTGCCTGGCAAGCCCTTCTTCTTCCTGTGCGGGTCGGTGGGGGAAACTGATCAAACAGCTTTTGCCATTGGCCGCTGCCGGCAATGGACTGCACCCGATCTGGGGCTAGACGCCAGCTACAAGCTGTATCTCTTTGCCAATGATTGGCCGCAGAAGGTGTTTCAGTCCAACAATCAAGCCGTTGCTCCATCCCAGGGTGGCCCCTTGCGGGTCAGTGTCTTCCGGGTCTCTTGAGCGCCCTCACTGGCCCCCTCCTTGATCTGACCCCAAGCAACCGGGACGGAAGCCATGGAAGGAAACCAACGGGATTGATCGAGACGACGGAATCGGCAACGTTCGGCTTGGAGCACAACGTCAGGCCCAGATGATCCGCTCCAGCCTCCGCTGGGGAGGCGCGGCGATCCAGGCGCTGATCTCTTTCTCCAGCTCCGAGCTCTCGTTCTCCAGGGCATCGATGTAGCGCAGCGCGGCGTCGAGGTCACCCCTAGCTCCTGGACTGGGGGGAAACCCTCCCAGGGGAGGAACAGCGCGCCGGCCGCTGAGCTCAATCTGGTCGGAATAAAAATTTCGAATGAACTTGTCGAGGGAGCGGTGCACGATATCCAGCAGCGGGTTGCCGGGCTCGCAGTAAACCTGGTAGCTCTTCACGAAGGGCGGGCGGGCAAGGTGGTGGATCACCAGCAGCTCACGGCCATCGGTGGGGATCTGATACGGCTCGTTTTCCAGGGCAATGACAGGTGCCTGCCCCCCCATTCCCAAGAAGCGCTGAAAGGTTCGGCAGACCTGACGCAAGGCTTCTACCCGCTCCTGATCGGATGGGCGGGGGCCTGGGCCCTTGGGGTCGTGGTTTGGATCGTTTTGAGAGGCCATGGCCGGCTCCTTTGGCCGTTGGGGAACTGAAGATGGTTATCGTGAATGTTCACCAGAGCGCGGCAACAACAGGAACATCCCCGCTGAACGCTTGATGGTTTGGACACACCTCCCGAACCAAGGCTGGCACCCACAGGGCTGGGAAGAACGGTCGTCCTGGACCCTTGACCAGGGTTGGGAGGCCCCTAACCCCAGGAGGCCCCTGGATGGCGGCAAAGCTGGGAGAGATGATCCAGCAGACGGGCCACATGCAGGCCATCCACCAGGGCGTGATGGGCCTGAACGGCAATGGGCAAGCGCTCCGTTCCCTCCTGGACGACACTGCGGCCAGTGCTGATGATGGGAATCGAGGCATAGGCAGGGGTGTAGGGATGCTGAATGCCGCTGAAACTCAACCAGGGCAGATGGGTGAGGAAAAAACGGTCGTCCAGACCGGCCCGGAACTCCTGAACCGGGTGCTCCCGTGCTCGCCCAATGGCGGAACGAATGGAGGCATAGTCATCCTGAAAGTGACCCGTGTAAACGGCATCGGCAAAGGAAAAGCCACCATCGGCGAGGGCCACATTAATGGAGGGGTGAACCTGGAGAAAGTCCAACAGCTCCCCCTTCACAATCCGGTAGCGAAAGTAGGGGCTGGCATTGATGGCTTGGCTGATCAAGCAGCCCAATGTGGAGTAAAAGCGAAGCTGCCGCTGTTGAACAGCTTCGGAAAATCCACTGATATCGATGGAGGTGCAGATCGAAAAAACCGGGAGCGGATGGTGGCGAAAACACTTAAACAGATGCCTCCTTGGATGGCTCTCAAGCTCCACGGGCCTGCATGGGGAGACGGAACCAATTGGATGGGAAACCATCACCGTCCTCCTCGAGAGCTGTTGGGGGCACCACCAAGGGGGGCGGGAATATCCGAGCCAACCTTGGACTTCGCAACACCATCCGACTCCCCAGCCCATACCGCCGCCAGCTGATCCGCCAGGGCCAGACACCGATCCATCTCCTCCCACAGCAGCTCGCGTCGCTCGGGGCTAACCGCAAAGGAGCGATGGTGAAGGTCTCGACCCAGGTAGCGCAGGGCATCACAGATGCGCCGCCAATCCGCCAGCGAGAGATCGGGAGGGATAGACGCCATGGCTTCGTTCGCATCACCCTGCAAGTCTTCCACGAGGTTTCAACCAGACGTGCGGAGGCGTTCAAGCCTGGAGGGATGTCGGCCTCGCAACGCGAATGAGACTCAGGCCAACGAGCGTGACATGACTCGTGGCCCGAATCACTGACAACATCGCCAAGCCAACGCAGATGGGGCAGTGAAGAATGGTCATGGCTCCACCTTGGCCACTCCATCGGCCTTGTGGGGGCCCTGCACGAATTTCTTCACGTCCGCCACCCTGGCCTGGGCCCTGGCGATGAAGGGGGGGGTCGTTCTCCGCCAGACAGGCCGCAAACTGGCCGGGCCTTGGAATCATTTTGCCTGGGCCCACACCTGGAATTCCATGGGTTGGAGCGTGACCTTGAGGCTGGCCGCCGGGGCAGACCCTTTGCGCACAGGCCCCTCCCAGAAGACGGCGGAAGGCAATTTCGTCACGGTCATGAGCGTGCCGGAACTCGACAGATTGGAGAGAACCAGCTTGAAGCTCAAGACGGCATGGTTGAGCACACGATCGATCAAAACATGTCCCTCAAAAGGCTTGAAAGGAGAGGTGTTCGCCAACAGCACGACTTCTTCGTCCCCCAGGATCCGGGAATAGCAGATGGGTTCTTGCTGACCCCTGGCGGGGCCAAAGTCGAGGCCATTGCCACTGATCACCCGGAAGTATTGCCGCCCATACCGCAATGCCGGCAGGCTGGCCCGGAGATGGGAGAGATCTCGGATCCAGCCAAAGGTGGAACCATGGGTGTCGAAGGCGTTGGGTTTACCCCAAAGGGCCTCGCGAACCCCCTCGAACTGGGCCAGATCGGGTTCACCATGGTCATTCACCGTTCCGCTCAGATCTTGCTCGGTGCCGTAGTACAGACAGGGAATTCCTTGCAACGTATAGAGCAATCCCAGCGCTTGCTTCACCTGGGGATCAGGGGTTTGGGGATGGCGAATGCGCTCCCGTTGATCGTGGTTGTCCAGGAAGGTGACAAAGAAGCGACTCGCCTCACCATGGGAAGACAGGAGTTCAGCCTCACGGAGTTTGCGCTTGTCATACAGCTCTGGTAAGGATTGCACGTCCTCCATCCCCTTGGGTAAGCGTCGCAGAAGTTGAAAGAGTGGAAAATCCTTCGCCGCGTCGATGCCAAAGCCTTCCGCCACCCCTGCATTGCGTCCCACGAAACGGGCCAGGGTTGCGTCATTGTCCCACACTTCACCGAAGGTGAAAAAGTTTCGCTTACCCAACGACAAAGCAAACTCACGGATGGCATTACCAAAGTATTGCAACATCACCGGCTCTACATATTTTGCCGTGTCTATGCGAAAGGCATCAAAATCATAACGGGCGATCAGATAGCTATACGCCCGCACAAGCAAGGTTAAAACAGGATGTCTCCCCCAACGGTCATAAAGAGGGTCACCTGGTTCCGTTTGATACTCAACCACCAGCTGCCGCATCGTGCCAAAATCCCCCACGGCGAAACCATTCTCTGCGGTGGGCCAATCGGGTGCATCGCTGAGCTTGCAGCCACGCCGGCGGAAAAAATCCTTGCGGAAATCGTAAGCGGGATGGACGGCGTCGTCGGCATGCAGGCTGGCGGGATTGGGAGGCGGACCACTCCAGGTGGGTTTGGGTTCACCCAGGCCGTTCAGCCAGGCAATCTCAGGTTCCAAGCCAGCCAGCGGAGCCGAGCGCAACAGATCCCAATTGCTGAAATCAGCAGTTAGATGGCCAGCAATCCAATAATCAAATACCCGGGCCATGTGGTTGAGCACGATATCAAGAATCACGTAGATCCCATGGTCATGGGCCGCATCGACCAGGTCTCGTAGCTCCCGTTCCGCCGTTTCCCGGGTGCCATCAGAACCGAAGCGCCCATCCACAGCCAGCAGATCTTGAGCGGCATAGCCGTGATAGTTGTATTCCCAGTCTGGTGCAGGATTTTTGACCACAGGAGTGATCCAGATTGCGCCAACACCAAGTTCCTTCAAATAACAAAGTTCCTTCTTGATCCCATTAAAGTTTCCCCCCTGATGCCGACCATAGCGACGATTCCAACCTGATTGTCCACTTTTCGGTGGGTGAATGGGATGATTGAAACGATCAATCATCAAAAAATAAATCCAGTGATCGCGCCAATCCACCGGTGATGGGAAGGGGGCCCGGCGCTGGCCTGGCGTCGGAGTGGCGGCCTGTCGAGCCGCCATGCGGGCGGCGGAAATTTCTGCTTCGACAAGGGTGTCGAAAACCGAATCAGGAACGACAGGCATGGGGAAAGCAGCCAGATCACGATCCTGAGACTGGCAAAACCAAGCCACTGTCTGCGGATTCTGCGGCAGAATCACACATAAGGTTGCTCCCGCTCTGGGATGGGCAACAGCGAACAAAAAATAGGTCTTTCTTGCACGATGGGGCACCTTGACGCTGCTGCCTCCCCGTCCCTCCTCCCCGCTCCGCAGGGGCTCCCGCCGCGATCAGGGCAGGACTCAGGCGACGGGCTCAGTAGGGCAGGGTGAAACCCGATTGCATGTGGCTCACATCCAGCATCACCCAAGTGAGCCAGACCAACAGGGCCACCACACCTGACACTGCAGCCACAGCAGCGGTTTTGCGGAGGAGGACCTCCAGAAGGCTGATTGATTTCACAGGCCACTGCCGCTGAGGTCTCCAGTATGGCCGTTGATGTTTCTCCTTAGCTGATCCGTTGTCGTGACCTGAGCAGGTGATGGACGCTCTGCACCGCCACGCCAAACAGCCCTGAATCCAAAGGCTCCAACGGGTCTAGGAGAATCGGGCCCTCGTGGGGGGAGAGGGGGGCCAGACTCCATCGGTCGCCCTCGGCCACCAGAAGCCGCAACAGAAATCGGCCGCCATGGGCCACGACCACCAGATGGCCCGGCGCCGGGTCAATGCCACGATCAATGAGCAGCAGGTCGCCGTCATGCACGCCCCAGGCCTGAAGGCGATGGCCCCGCACCCGCATGAAGAAGGTGGTGAGGGGGCCGGGGATCAACAGGCTGTTCAAATCGAGACCCTGGGGGGTGGCACTGCTGCGGTAGGGGATGGGCAGGGCAAGGGGGAGCGCACAGAACTCTGGCGTGGACACGGGATCATCAAAGAGTACACCTGTTCTACAGCGGATGGGGGCAGGGGCGCGCCGTCGCGAGCAGCAGGCACGGCTTGGCCAGGGCCCGTGCCCGCAGACGCAACCGCGACCGTCAAGACGGCAAGAGGAGGTTTTGTGAGATGAACGTCTGTCTCCATGGCAAGCTCCTGCAGCCATGTGGATGGAACTCAATGGAACGTCCAGAGAGGATGGCATAAGACATGGAAGTGCGGATCAGAACGCGCCAGATCGCCGATGCGGAACGCAGCAGGAATCAGCAGTATTTGGTGGTGGGAAGCACGGCTGAACTGGCAGAGTTTTCTGAAGCCATCGCTGTAAATAACACAAACACTCAAAGCTGGTATGATTAAAAGCCATCCACTGAGATCAGTCGTTAAAGGGAGGCAGCAGTAGGTGTTGGCCCCTGTCACGGGCCCTGGGGTTAGAGGCAGATCTCTTCGCCCCAGGTTGGCTGGCCCGTGTTTGGCCCTGGATCGAGGCAGCGGGCGGGGATGGCAGACAGACCACTGCCCCGGAAGAACGAGGCACTCCAATCGGTTTGATCCAAGGCAAAGCTCACTTTGACGAGCTCCGCACAACCCTGAAACACTTGGCTGGCCAGCCGGGCTTGCAGCTGGGGACTATGCATCAAATCCAGGGAGCGACGAGCCCTGGCGGCGGACGCTGGGCTCCCGCCACCCCCAAGGATGACGATCAAGGCTGAGTTGTAGGGAAGAAAGGGATGGCGCACACCCGCGGGGATGGGGAGGATGCGCTGGCGGGGCGAGTGAGCCCCGTGAGAGGCAATCGCCATGACCAACCCCTGAATGGCTTGTGGGCACAGGGAAGGCAGCGGCTTACTCCCCGAAAGAGGAGGAACCGCTGCGAAGGTCACAGCCAACAACAGAAGGGATAGGAGGGGGGGAACAGAGTTCACTGACGAAACATAGGGAGATCGGCATGCCTTAAGTAGTATTGGGCACGGGCGATCACGTCCGAACTGTAATCATTGCCTGTGGTTCCAATGTCGATGCCGTCAATAGTTTTCACGTTGGAGGCACCAAAATTGTAGGCAGCAACAGCACCCTTGAGGATGTAGACATCATCCCAGTTTGGATGAGCTGCTTGAACCGCATCACTATTTGCCGTAAGAATGCCAGTGGCTTGCTCGATATGGGCCTGACTTCTAGGGCTTTCATTGCCCAGGATTGTGTGGGCATTCTTGTCAACTTGAAGAATGCCAAACCCATTGCCATGGTCACCCCAGCCGTTCGCATCCAAGGCTGCCTCAGCGCGACTTTCGCGGCTTGACAGCGCCGCCAGGAGCGCGGCAGGAACGCCGAACCGTCCCGCGGCAACCAGCAGGGCATTGGTGATCGGCTTAATTCGGGCCAGATCCCATTGCGCCATGGCTTCAGAGGCGGCAATGCCTGGGGGAAAACCATCTTGCGAGGCTGTTGCCGCAGAGGCCCCCATGGTGGGCACATTTGGCAAAACCGCGTCCCACCTGGTTTTGGGAGTGTCCTGCTGGTTGACTGAGATGTAGTAGCCAGCGGCATAGCCTGTGCCCTGATGATGACGAATGTGCTGCCAATCGTTCCGACCCCCTGCGTAAGTGTCCCCCGTGACGGAGTCAAGGATCTCAAAGGTCTCCGCCGAAGCCAGCGTGAAGAGGATGGGTGCTTGCAGCTCGGGACGCTCCCGCACATTCAGGGAACGGCTCACCGAACTGTTGACGGTGCCGCGGGCCTTGGGGGTGGGCTGGGTGGAATTCTCGCCGTCGAGATCCACGTAGAACGCTGCCGCAAAACCCTTGTCATCACCACTTTGCAGCTGGTACCAGTCGGTGCGGGAGGCGCCATCCGCTGAATAGGCCTCACCGGCCACCTTGGCCATGACAGTGACCACCATCCCAGGGCTCAGACTGGTCACCACAACCGAATGGGAATTGGCTTCGCTGCGCAGATTAAGCGTGGAAGTGACGTGATTGTTCACCTTGCCGCTGCCCAAGGGCCGGGCCTGACCACCCTGCTGGCCGCTGTCTTTCCCCACCTCAACGTAGTAGCCCGCTGCAAATCCTGTTTGGCCACTCGTTTGCAGCTCAAACCAATCATTGCGGCTGGCGCCCGCCGCTGTGTAGGCCCCACCCGTGACGCCGCGCACCAGCTTGGCCACGGTGCCAGGGCTCAGGGTGGTCACGATGGAGGCGTCGACCACGGGTTGACTGCGGAGGTTCAGCACCGTTGACACATGATCATTGGCGCGTGCCTCTCCGGCTTGGAGGGGCTTGGGTGGCGTAACCGGCCCAACGAGAGCCGCATCAAGGAACGGCGCGGGATCCATCAGATCGGAACGCCGTCGGTAAGGACCAGAGCCTGTTGAGAGCTCACCATTGACGGTTCCCTTGTACATTTCGAAATGCAACATGGACGAACCGCTGGTCATCAGCCCGACATAACCAATCACCTGCCCCCTGGACACCCGGGCGCCTGGAACGATTCCCCTGGGCAGAGATTGAAGAATTTCACCGTATCGAACAACTATCCCATCATCATGTTTCACTTCTAGCGCATAAACCATATCATAGAAAAGATAGGGCCCTTGAATCACTTTTCCAATGTCAATGGCGAGGATCTCCATACCCTTGGATGCCAACAAATCACAGCCGGCATGTAGACGGCTGCCACCGCTGCGATAAGCACCAAATTCCCGACCACCATCTTTGTAACTATAGGCAGGCCGCTTGTGAAAGGGAAACAAGATCTGAGCCATGATCAGCCCCTAATAACTGCTCCAATTCAGTTATGGGCCCAGATTTCTCGATCGCATAGGAATATTGCATATCTTCAGTATTTATCGTGGGTTTTGCAGGTGTCAGAATGGATATGTGAGTCCATCGCTGGCGCTTCATCTCCCATCCGGTGAGCGAGGCAGCGACGGAGCATCTGGAACCTGCGCCCAGCTGCCGATCCAGGTTCCAGCTGAGCCTGTCAAGGCAGCTTGCGACTGGACCAGGCCTTTAGGGCTCGGCGGTAATTCCGAGTATAAATTATACCAATGACAGAGAGGATCAGAAACCTCCAGCTGGCTTCCCAAACAACAAACCATTTTGGCTCTGTTCCAGGCAGCAACTGGAAGGTGAGCAGCGCGACCAGACTGGGACTGATGATCAAATATAGATGACTGAACAGGTTGGCAAAGAAATGCTGGTCAAACAGACAGCTGAACATTTCGAAATCATCCCATTGGGTAGATTCTTCGCCGTTAACCTGCAAAAATTCACCCAAATCACGAACACAATAGGCTGCTGTGCATCCAAGGCTACGCTCATGGGAGTTAATGATGGTGGTCGTCCCAAGACTCAAAAAAGGTACAAGTAGCAAGAGGTTTTTATTGCTCTCATGCCCAAAAGCTCAAGCGGTGAACGCTCCCAAATAAAGAGTCTGAGTTTGGTTGACAATCTGGAGATGTTAATTGATCTCCGTTCTCATGGATGTATAATACACCCTAGCCCTATTGACGGAAGCCATCCGTAAACGTGAAACTTGTTTAGAACATAGCCGTGACTTCTGGATCGTCCTAAATCGTTACAAAGTTCAGACATTTCCATCTCGTGCTGCCATCGGCAGGCTTCCGCCCGCCATCCACCCCAACCCACCCAGGCCAGCCCGAGCGGTTGCCACTACGGTGGTGCTTGCCCCTGAGCTCCTGATTTCCTCCCTGTCCTCCCCCACCAGCAACCGTCGACCGCCCGCTGCCAGGCCTCGTCGCAGTTCCACCCCGGCAGATCTCCCCGCCCCCTCCCCCGGCCAGCCCCATGCCGTAGGAGTGCACCCCGCCGAGGGGACGGCTCTGGTGCCGGAATTCCGTGCCCTGGGTCTCTCGGAGCCGTTGTTGCAGGCCGTGGCCGCCCAGGGTTACGTGGTGCCCTCGCCGATTCAGACGCAGTGCATCCCCGCGGTGTTGGCTGGTCGGGATGTGCTGGCGGCCGCCCAAACCGGCACCGGCAAGACCGCCGGCTTCACCCTGCCGATGCTGGAGCGGCTCCTGCACGGCGCCCACGCCCGCGCCGGCGTGGTCCGGGCCCTGGTGCTCACCCCCACCCGTGAATTGGCGGCCCAGGTGGCCGAAAGCGTGCGGGCCTACGGCCGCTACCTCGACCTGCGCTCGGATGTGATCTTCGGCGGCGTGAGCCCCAATCCCCAGATCGATCGCCTGCGGCGGGGCACCGACGTGCTCGTGGCCACTCCCGGTCGGCTGATGGACCTGCACCAACAGGGGGCCCTCCGGCTCGACCGGGTGGAGATCCTGGTGCTTGATGAGGCCGACCGCATGCTCGACATGGGCTTCCTGCGGGACATCCGCCGGATCCTGGCCCTCCTGCCCCAGCGGCGCCAAACCCTGCTGTTTTCGGCCACCTTCTCCCCTGAGATCCGCCAGCTGGCCACGGGGCTGTTGCACCAGCCGGCACACCTGCAGGCGACGCCGGAAAACCAGGCCGCCCCCAGCATTGAGGCGGTGCTCCATCCCTGTGATGCCGTCCGCAAGCCCGCCCTGCTAAGCCATCTGATCCGCAGCAACGACTGGAAGCAGGTGTTGGTGTTCTCCCGCACCAAGCACGGAGCGAACCGGGTGGCGGAGCATCTCTGCCGGGATGGGCTTCAGGCGGCGGCCATCCATGGCAACAAGAGCCAGGGCGCCCGCACCCGGGCGCTCTCCGGTTTCAAGAGCGGGGAGCTGCGGGTGTTGGTGGCCACCGACATTGCCGCACGGGGCATCGACATCCAGCAGTTGCCCCACGTGGTGAATCTCGACCTGCCGAATCAGGCCGAGGATTACGTGCACCGCATCGGCCGCACCGGCCGGGCCGGTTGCACCGGCCATGCGGTATCGCTGGTGGCGGCGGAGGAACACGAGCTGTTGCGGGCCATTGAACGGCTGCTCGGCGAAAAGCTGCCCCAGCGGCCTGTGCCGGGGTTCGAGCCCACGATCCTGTCGGCGCCACCCCTGGATCTGAGCGGTGGCCGGGGCCGGGCCCCGCGCGGAGGAAAGCCGCCGCGCCGTTCACCACGCTGATGCTGATGGCGGCGGCCACGGGTCTCCCCCGTGGCCTCAACGGCGCACTGGCACCACCTGAAGGCCGATCGGAGCCAGGGCAATCAGGGCCAACTTGATGTGTTGCAGGCCAAAGGGGATACCAACGATCGTCACGAAACAGGCCAAGGCTGAGGTGAGGTGGCCGATCGCCAACCACCAACCCGCCACCAGGAACCAGATCACGTTGCCCACCACCCCCAGGGGACCGGTGCCGAGATCCAGCCGGCCATTGATCTCCCGCCGGCTGATGGCCTCGTAGCCAAAGGGCCAGAAGGAAAATTTACCAATCACAAAACAGGCCCTGGCCCAGGGAAGGCCAACGATGGAGAGAGCAGCCAGGAGTCCGGCCAGCCACCAGCCCAGACCCATCACAAAGCCGCCAAGAACAAACCAGAGGATGTTGAGCAGGAAGCGCAGCATGGCTGTGGCGGAGCAGTCCTTCAGTTTGCACGGAGTCTGGACTGGCAGAAGGAGAGGTCACCCCCCGTTTCAGCAGACTGGGTAGGGACATCACCCTTACGTAGGGATCAGCGCGAACGGGGATCCGCCACTGGGCTGGCAGGGGGTCTGAAACAACCAGCTGGAAACAGATTGCACCATCTTTGGCCCTGATTTCCTTAGACCCCTCCTCGCAGCCTACCGTTGCCTTGTGTTCCGCCACCCCGCCGAGGGCGCCATGATGCCGTTGTTCGATGGACTCACGGGCCTGTCCCTGGTGGCGGCATCCGACGACACCCTCGCTGGCGCCTTCGCCCTGGGGAGCCTCAACGGGAGCATCAGCCGTGGTGACTCCATTGGCGGCGGTGACGCAAACGACTATGTGCGCTTCGAGATCACCCAATCGGTCACCCTCAACCTCAGTTTGAGTGGGTTGGGGGCAAACGCCGACCTGGAGCTGCTCGATGGCTCCGGCTCCCTGCTGCAGCGCTCCGCCAACACCGGCACCACGGCGGAAAGCATCAGCCGGGGCCTCGGGGTGGGAACCTATCACGCCAGGGTGACGGGGTCGGGCTCCAGCACCCCTTACACCCTCACCCTCACCACCGACGGGGCCGGTAACACCCGGGCCAAGGCCAAGAACCTGGGCAACCTCTTGGGGAGCTTGACGCTGACCGACTGGATCGGCAGCAGCGACCCGAACGACTATTACAGGCTGGATCTGACCCAGGCCGGCACCCTCACCCTCAACCTCAACGGCCTGGCGGCCAACGCCGATCTGCAATTGCTCAACAGCGTGGGCACGGTGCTCGCCACCTCTGCGCTGGGGGGCACGGCGAGCGAGTCGATCAGCTGGTCGCTACCGGTGGGCACCGCTTTCGTGCGGGTCTACGCCCGCGGCAGCAACAACACCAACACCACCCTCAACCTGTCACTCACCCCCGCCGACACGGCGGGGAACACCCTGGCCAGCGCACGCAACCTGGGCAACCTGGACGGCAGTCAGAGCACCAGTGACTGGGTCGGAAGCTTTGACACGAATGATTACTACACCTTCACCCTCGCCCAGGCCGGCCTGTTCTCCCTTGGCCTCTCTGGCCTGGTTGCCAACGCCGATGTGGAGTTGTTGAGCGGGACCGGAACGGTGCTGCAGAGCTCAGCCAACGGGGGCACCGCAACGGAAGCGATCAGTTGTTCCTTGACCCCAGGCACCTACGCCGTGCGGGTGGTCGCCAATGGGGGCAACACGGGCTACAACCTCAGCCTCCAGTCCACCCCCGGATCTGGGTCCGGTTTCGACTACGCCACGGCCCTGGGTCAATCCTTCCTGTTTTACGAGGCCCAGCGCTCTGGGGACCTACCGGCCGACAACCGGGTGTCCTGGCGTCGCGATTCCGCCCTGGGGGATGCCAACGCCCGTCTGGACGCCAACAACAACGGCCAGTTGGACTCTGGAGAGACCATCACACGGGATCTCAGCGGCGGGTATTACGACGCGGGAGATCGCATGAAGTATGCCTACCCCATGGCCAGTGCCATGACGCTGTTGAGCTGGGGGGTTGAGCACTCTCAAGCCGCCTACAGCCATGCCGGGCAGTTGGACGAGGCCCGGGCCGCCATTCGCTGGGGAACGGATTGGCTGCTCAAGGCCCATGAAACCAGCGGCAGCGGCGCCAACCTGCAGACCGTGCGCTTCTGGGCCCAGGTGGGCCGCACCGATGTCGACCACAACACCTGGTCAGACGACCAATCCATCGCCACTCCCCGACCCGCCTACGCGCTGGATGCCAGCCGCCCTGGATCGGACATGGCGGCCTCGGCGGCGGCGGCGCTGGCCTCCGCCTCCATGGTGTTCCGCGCCAGTGACAGCGCCTACGCCACCACCCTGCTCGACAACGCTCGGGCCCTCTATCGCTTTGCCTACACGGTGTCGGGCGTGTACTCCACCTCCATCCCCGACGCGGCCGCCGCCTACGCCTCCAGCGGCACCAACGACGATCTGGCCTGGGGTGCGATCTGGCTGCACCGGGCCATCGGCGCCGCAGGCGGCAACACGGGGGAGTCGTTGAGCTGGGCCGGCAACCAGACCTACCTGCAGGTGGCCAAGGCCAAAAATCCCAGCCTTGGCAACTGGACCCAGAGTTGGGCCGACCAGCAATACGGCACGGCGGTGCTCCTGGCCCAGGCCGATCCCACCTACAGCCGCGCCGCCGTGGAGAGCTGGCTCGACTATTGGACGGTGAAGGACGGAAGCAGCGTGACCTACACCAGTGGAGGCCTGGCCTTTCTCAATGGGTGGGGATCGTTGCGCTATGCCGCCAACACCGCTTTCCTGGCGGCGGTCTACGGCGACACGATCACCGACTACGGCGGCCGTTACACCGGCTTCGCCAAGAGCCAGATCGACTACATCCTCGGCAACAATCCCCGAGGCTCCAGCTACCTGGTGGGCTACGGCGCCTCCTCCGCGCGCAATCCCCACCACGCCCATGCCCATCTCAACGGCAACCCCAGCTACAACGGCAGCAATGGCTGGGACCTTTACAACGCCAACTCAGCCAACCACAACCTTCTGGTGGGGGCTCTGGTGGGGGGCCCCGCCAGCAGCAACGACTTCGACTACGTCGACACGATCCAGGATTACCAGCGCAATGAGGTCACCCTTGACTACAATGCCGCCCTCACGGGCGTGTTGGGCTACCTCCACGGGGTGGGTGCAGGGGTGT
>JBKDSY010000229.1:0-2434 GCA_046340755.1 Cyanobacteriota bacterium | reverse complement strand
GGGTGCGAGCCGTCGCAGCGGGCTACTCACCATCACAGTCAGGCGATAGAGCCTCGAGGAATGGCCGTTCCTGGAGCAAGCACGGATTGCCCATGCCCGCTGCGTGGTGAAGCCATCCTTCGTTCCGCCCCTTGAGCGCGATCCACGTGAGCAAGAGGCTGCTTGGACGGTGCCGAAGTGGCAAATCAGGACAGAACGGACAAAAGAGGACAAAACAGGACAGAACGGACAATCAGCGACAAGAAACTTGTCTGGGTTTGTCATGGCTAAATCATCACACTTGCTGGAGATTGGCTTGGTCCACCGATCCAAACCTATGGACCTCATTAGTCGAATCATTGCCGCGATCAAGACTTATGTTCGAGGCATCGCATTGCCAGGGGAAAAGCCCCTGTTTATAGTTACGCCAATGATGGTGGTAGCTGCTACTGCGCTCACCCTTGCCTTTGACCTCACAGCCACTCAGCTGATTTGGTCAAGCCAGCGAGCGTGGCTCTACCCACTCTTTCTGCCCCTATTCGCGCTGGGCCAAGCTAGTTTCTGGTACCTTTACATGGAACAACATCAAGCGGTTCATGGTGCCATATCCAAACGAAGGTGGATCAATAGACTAGTGGCGGAGTTCGCCTCGATCGTCACCTTGGCTCAGCCACCGAGCCTCTATCGCCCCAGGCATCTTCAGGAACATCACCATCCCCAGCGACTGGCCACCAGTGGGGACCCGGATTTCCGCTGGCTGAACAAACTGGGCTTCGTTGCAGGCCGAGAGATTGAGGAGTATTGGGCGCTTCTTTGGAGGCTGCTACTATCACCTGACTTTTACCTCAATAATATCGCCTCTCGAGTGCGGGGCCATTTGTTCGGAAGCCCTTTGGCCCATCGTCTGTTTCTTGGCCTCTGGTGGGCGTTGCTGATCGCGGCCTCTGCCGCCCTCCAGTCATGGGCGGCCTTGATGACATATCTGGTGCTTCTCGTGGTGGCTTTGCCGATTAGCGCCCTGTTACAGACAATTACGGAGCATAGATGGGGCACAAAGGCCAGCCCGCGACAGAAAACCTATCCTCGTCTCTTGCCGGTTGACGAGAACCCACTTCTGTTCCCGATCTATTTCTACTGGCGGTCGGCTGTTCTATCCACGGACCTCCCTCAGCACCAACTGCATCATCACAAGCCCGTGACCCTCGACTGGCCGATGGTGGCCTACAGCGCAGAAGCTAGGGCAGACCTACACCATGCCGTTTGGGGGATCCGCCGCCATTTCGAGGTGGCCTTTGCCTCCCTCTCCCAAGCAAAGCCGGGCAACTAGTAACCCCCACCAACCGCACCCACAGCCATGATGCTGCCTGGATCTCCCCACGCGGGAGATCTTTTTTTATCCTGGTTTATTCGGCTTGCCATACAGGGGGGTTGACGTTGTCTCTCTGAAATCGATGTTCGGCGCCCCCGCAGTAGTGTCAACCCCCTGCCTCCTCCCCCGCAGCCGAGTTGGGATGCGCATCAGGCGATGGCCTCTGCGGTAGAGGTTGCAAGGGGTGGGCAGACCCCTTTCCCTGGTTTGAGAACTACCGCAACTCGATGCACAGTGCCGAAACCAAAAGCCGGCGCCTGCGCCCCGGTGTCGGTACTTGATGGCAGGCCCGCTCGGGAGCTGATCTGCTCCGCCATGTCCTCTACGAGCAGATTGAGCTGCAGGTTGCCGCCGTGCTCGGTGCAGATCGCCACGACCGTACCGAGGAACGCAGCGGCCTCTTCTACGGCTATCGAGTGCCGCACGTTGCCCTCCCGAGTAGGGGATGGTGATCATGGAGGCCACCATCGCCTTGAGGCCGCCTATCGGTTGCTGGTGGGCTGACGGGGCCGGCCTCACCCCCCCAGATAGGCCATCTCCGCATGGCGCGCCACCACTGGCTCCCCTGCCCGCCAGGCCTCCCGGCGCTCCTCGCTCCAGCGGTCGGCGCGCTGCCGCCATAGCGCCGCCAGCCGCTGCCGCAGCTCCAGGGCCGGCACGCCCGGTTGGAGCCAGGGCCGCAGATCCAGGCCGCTGGCGGGGGCGGCAAACAGGCAGGTGTAGGCCAGTCCATCGGCGGTGACCCGCAGGCGGTTGCAATCGCCACAGAAGGGCTGACTCACGGAGGCCACCACCGCCAGATGGCCCCCCCCACCGCGAGCCCCCGGCCCGCCGCCATCGTGGTAGCGCCAGCGGCTGGCGGTGCCGTGGGCGCCCCGGCCCAGGGGCTCCAGGGGCCAGTGGGCGCCGATGCGCTCCACCATCTCGCTGGCGCGGAGCACGGCTTCGGGCCGCCAGCCGTTGCGGTTGCCCACATCCATGAACTCGATCAGCCGCAGCTCCACCCCCCGCTCCCGCGCCAGGGCCGCCAGGGGGAGCAACTGGTCGTCGTTGCGGCCCCGCTGGATCACGGCGTTGAGCTTCAGC
>JBKDSY010000228.1:0-6880 GCA_046340755.1 Cyanobacteriota bacterium | reverse complement strand
AACGAGTATGGATAGATCGTGCGCAGCCACGATCTTATCCACAGTTGGACAAGCCCGCCAGGTAGCGTCGAGGACTACTGCAGAAAGATCGGTCCAGATTTAAGGTTTTCTTTTGAATTGCCCCGGTTGAGAAGGCCCTGTCCGCCCGCCATGTCAGCTGCAAGCCATAACGGCTCCAGTGTAGGTACGCAACGGGGCAAGCAGACCACTTCATTTCGAAAGAGGCGGCCCACGTGCATTAATTGGGAGAATGATACCGGGAATATCTGCTTTTACCTGGTAAGGATCAAGGCGATAATGGCACGGCCTCCTTTACTCTGACAGCGATAATCCGCATCAGTCCACCGCATTCAGGGCAGACCATTGGCTGTTTCTTCTTTGCCGGCATGGGACGGATTGGGATGAGCTGAAGCAGAATCTGCAGCAACTGGACCACAGCTTTGGCATTGCCATGAAGCAAGCCAAAGTCCCTGACGCGACGAAAACGTTTGGGCAAGACATGACGCAGAAGTAACCAGAGGAACTCAGCACCAGCTAGGGTTTGAATGATCTCTGTGTTTTCACTGTCGACTGTCTTGAATGTCACGTATCCGTCTTGATCCTTGAGAATATTCTTCTCAGGAAGTACACCTCTGTACAAATAGCGCCCCAAATAGATCAGTGCCTTGTCGCCTCGTCCAACGGCTTTGCAGTGGACGACCCACTCAGAGGGAAGAGATGCATTGATCTCAATGCCAAGCAGTCGTAATCCCTCAAACCATTTGGCTCGGTAAACGCGAGACAGATTGGCCACTGGGAAGAGGTAATCCCCGCTTTTACTTCGCCACTGCTCCTGTTGTTTGTTGACGGCTCCTGCAGGCACAATCAAATGGACGTGAGGGTGATACTCCAAACGTCTGTTGTGTGTGTGCAGAACGGCGTGTGCGCCCATTTGTCCGTTGAGATTGGGGTCTTGACGGCCAAAGGCTCGCACGGTTAACCAAGCCGTTCGCAGCAGAAGGTCATAGGCTGTTCGTTGATGATCCCAAAACCAGTCCCTCAGTTCATACGGCACTGTGAAAGTGAGTAGAAAATAAGGAACTGGCAGGAGCTTGGCTGTCTGCCGTTCGATCCACTGCTGGCTTTCAAAATGCTGGCAGTGAGGGCAGCTACGATGCCCACAGGAATGGGGAACCTTGATCGTCTGTTGACAGTTCTCACACTCCAGCACCATCAGATCGCTTCCTTGCTGACGGCAACGAGCCATCGCTTGTAGGGCCTGACGGTGGCTGGGGAGCAATTCATGGCCATGGGTTCGCTCCAGATCGGCCTGATAACGCGTGATCAATCGGGAGAGAAGGATCATCACCCTTCCTCCCAGCGCAGTTCAAAGCCATCCAGAAGCCTCTCGATCCGATCGCTCCCATTTCCACTGACAATCTCAGTGATGTGGGCGTAGCGAGCCGTTGTATTGCTGTTGCTGTGCCCAAGCAGTGATTGGATCAGCCGTAGATCCATCCCTTGCTCAAGGAGATGAGTGGCATAGGCATGGCGGAGAGAATGGACCGTGAGTTGTTTCTCAATCCTGGATTCCAGGCGAGCCGCTTTGAAAGCCGCCTGCACACCGCTTGCATCCATCGGAGATGTGGCGATGTTGCCCCCGAATTGACTTCCTACCGGGCTGGGAAACAACAGGCGCGGGTGGCGATGACTGGTCCAAAAGCGTCGCATCGTCTTGTAGGTAATTTCCGGTAGCGGCACATAGCGATCCCGGCCACCCTTGCCATCTCGGATGTGCACCCGCTTTTGCTCTCCATTGATGTCCGCCACTTCCAAGGCGAGTCCTTCGCTGATTCGCAAGCCGAGGCTGTAGACCACAACAAAGAAGACTCGATAACGCAACTTTCTGACCGTATTAATCAGCAGATGAACCTCTTCTCGAGTCGCAATGACAGGAAGCCTGCGAACGCGAGGCGGACGGACGATCTTGACCCACTCCATTTCGCGATCCAAGACATATCGATGGAAGAATTGCAGACTGCTTAGATCAACTTTGACGGTACTCCAAGAGTAGTGATCAGTAAGGCTTGCAAAGTATGCCCTGAATTCATCTGTTGTGAGGTTGTCTGGGCAGCGCCCGAAAAAGTGGGCTATGCGTCTGAGCGTAAGGCAGTAGCTATCAATGGTTTTCTTGCGAAGGCCATGCAGTTTCATGGCCTCAATCGCACCGGCATACAGACGATCAAACCGTTCCTGTTCGGATGGATTCATGAGGAATACTTCCCAGGGGGAAGACGAAGGGACATAGCGCATCAACGTATGCGCTTCTTCCAGTGTCTTCTCGCCATGTCAAAGGCTTCCTTCCCCAGGGGCGATTCTGGCTACTTCTTATGGATGTTTTTTTGAGCGAAGTCGCCTCAGTAACACGATATGAAGGCAGCTAAGCTATGCTAAAGTTTTGAAATCTGCCGCGAAGCGGCTTAGTCCAACTATTTATATAAAGACTTGTTTGCATTCTGAACTTGCAGCCAAGCTTTCTATTTTAGTGATAGGTGCCGCTTTTACCTTATGAATCGGCTGAGCTCTGGCCCTTACGAAGAAGGAGAGAACCTGCCACTCAAAGCCAAGGATATTATTCATTATGGTACTACATCTGAGCGATTTAATCTGCATTATCCTACCGAATACGAGAGTCTGACTCTCGGCTAATCTCATAGAACTCGCCTCTCTGGACTTTGCCTTAGTCGCTTTAAAGCTGACCCTGAGCACCCATAGGCTCTAAAGTGTTGTTGTTGCTTCTCGATGAGGAAATGTTGCAGAGGGCAAATTCGGGCAAGACAAAAGACGGTTTGCCTTGTTTTAATCCTGAGAATGTGCATCAAAACGAGGTCGACGATTGCGTTTATTCAACAGAGAAAAAAGAACTAGAAGTTGCTCAAACATCTTGGTTCTTTTACCACTCAGCCTGCCACTTTATTGTACCTGCAGGCATCAATGCACATACTGTTGGGTATTGCACAATCTTGCAGACACATTCTATGGTTTACACATCACAGCCAGGCCGGATCATCCATTTATAGAGATGTTTCTAACCTTGCTAGCATACGATGTCTTGGGTTCCGGTGCGCCAATATATACTAACCTATCCTAGATCTGTAAGATACAAATATGTGTGCAAAGCCCATCTCCCATAAGACAAGCTTATCCCTTGCCCAGCGTAAGATGGGAAAACTTACAGCATGATAGACGAAGAGTCTTGTCAGTTATAATTTGAACGGGAGTACTCACGATTACAGCATAACCCATATAATTTATAGACTTTTTCACTAGCATGATCTCTTAAGTACATCCTCCCTTTGACAGTATGGATCTTTCGAATCTTATTTTAGAAACACCTATCTTAAGCTTCTTTGCAAAAAGACTTGCACGTATCTTACAGCGCAGAATCTTGGTAGAGAAGACAAATGCAATACGAAAAGAGTATCGGACCTGCCTGAAGGAATTCAGATCTCTTATCGACAATCCAGGCAATCAATCACAATACCATAATCTTAGTGAGGCTTGTATGCAACTGCAAAACAATATCGATGACTTGTTGCAGCATTATAGTTACTTGGTTTCCGATAAGAATCAGTATCTTTATGATCTCATGCATGACATTATTGAAGAAATATCTGAATCAGTTAAATCATCTCAAGTGATACACGCCGATCTTTCAAAAAGCAATAATCTGTATAATCGAGGAGATTATATTAGTCATCACTATAGAGAGGTAAATAATTTACCGGGGCCTAAAAAACTTGCTCAACAAATAACCGGCAAGCTTTCCAAGTTTGACAACTTTCATCGCAAGCTGATTTCTTTCTGTATCCTAGGCTATCTTGTGTTGCCCTCATCTATATCTATCTTTGCGTGGCATGCTCGAGCATTTCATAAAAAAAACAACCCGTCTGTAAAGGGTATAACTGATAAGCAACCCACCCCTAAACCCCAGTGTACTAATAACCAGCTATCTGACATAAGCATAAAGAGCCAGTTATTGATTCCGGACACTTATCCAATCTTCTTTTCCCCCCTCTATGAGATCGTTAAAATTTCTCAATTGGAAGATCCTTACATACTTCCTTCTAACTTTCAATCTGAGTCAGCCGAATACAAGATTACAATTCTTGATAAGTATTTAAAAGAACTTAATCAACGAATAGAAAGTCTAAGAGTAGCAAACGACTACCAATCAAATAATAAAAAAGAGTTATTTCAGAAACGTATAAATCTTATTCAGAGATATATGCCCCTGCTCCACATTCTTGCAAATAACGAAAAGATTGTTAGTCTGTCACGTGCTGATGATTATCATGTGTTCTCGGTTGCAATTATTGTTCCGCTTACAAATAAATCAGCATTGGACCAAAATGGACCCTACCCTTGGAGTTTAGGGGTGCTTAGAGGTGTGGATCTTGCACAAAAACAAATATGGAAAGAAAATCAAGTAAGAGCTCCAGGTAGGGTTTTTCTCAAAGCGCTAATTTATGATGACAATAATAATGAGAATCCTTATAGACTAGGTAACCATTCCGTAAATGGCCAGCTGCCGCAGTTCTTGGCAGATCCATCATCAGAATATACGGAAAATATTATTGGAGTTATTGGCCATAACCAAGGTTCCACGCTGCTTATGCTATCCAGGTGCTACGATAAATTTAAACTGCCTGTCTTTTCAACTTCCATCATAAAAACCGTGCCCTCCACAACTAATTATGTTCATTCCTTGCTTCCAACTACGGAGCAAATTGTAAACTTGCTTTTCTTCACCATTGATCAACGCCGAAAATATTTCCCAAAGCTGTCAAGTAAGGATACTTATTCTCTAGTAGCTGTGTTTGACTCTCGGGACCCAGGAGGCGTTAGGATTGTTGAGGAAATATGTAGAAGTAAAAACTGCAAACGCATAGATATCTCAAATGAAACACACATGTTAGCATTTGATGAAATTTTATTACAAGCCAACTCTACATCTGAAATAGAACTCTTCTTGGCACTAAATCCTAATCTTTACAGAGATGATGTCGTCAAAGCTAGCAAGGATGTTCTTCATCGTTACCTATATAAGATTGAAAACAGCGATCAGTATAGTGGTCAGGAAAAAATCTATAAAGCTGATGTTAACTCGTTGTATGTTGGCCCTGACTTTCTTGATGAGACATTGGAGAAAGACCTTCAGAAGTGGGTAAATCAGGCAGAACTTGCGAAGGATTCAATTGATATTGTTCGTATCGGCCCTAAGGATTGGCGTGCTAATGCTGATAGGGATAGTGCAATCATCCTTAATAATGTTTATGGGCCAGAACTTAATTGGACAGTATACAATGCACGCAATGCAATGCTTGCGTATAAAACATTAATAAATAAATTGCATCCTGGATCTCTTGATTCTTTTTCTGAGGCAAGCCAGCCCATCCAGCGTAGTAAAAATCTTTCTGATTTGAGGCAAATAGTCAATGGGTTAATCAATTCTGATGGCATTAGCCTTCCTGAGGAATTAGGATCAGCAGGCGAGATTCATGACGGTGATAGCGGTTTAAACCTATACCTTGTAGGAAGTGGCTATCAGGTGTGCTCATCATCTATACTTATAGATCAGCGAACCCAGCGCCCATCGTATGAAGCAAATAAGTGCTACAATCCTCTATCAATACCATATTATGACTCTCCTGTAAGGTAGTCTTAAAACTCATTCATCCCAAGTGGAGTCACCTAATTAATAATGATTTTACTAGACCTATTCTCCTCTTTGAAAATGTTATGTACTTAGATGTATTCAGCCACAATCATTTAATTGGTGTTCAAGGGTTTATATTGCTGACAATAGTTAAAGCTCTTTCCTGTAATGTTCGCGGTTTATGGGGCAGGCTTAGTGCCTTCGCGGCTCTTGTTATTCTTATTCTTGTTGTAATAAATTGAAGGCTTATGGATATCTATCGCTCCCATGGTTTAGACCAGACTCGAATAGATGCAGACCGGTTGCTGGAGGAACTAGACCAAACGAGCACCTCGAAAGAACTCGAAGCAATGTATGCTGCACCAATCTTTAAAGGTATGCAACACACCAAAACATCGCCAGTCTCTAAGTCATTGATTGTCATGGGATCTTTAGCTTTTGGTTCTATGATGACTGCATTGAGCATGTCTCTGTTGTGGAAGGTACCAACGTATTTTATGGCTAATATCGCCTCATTCAATCGAGATTCAGAGAAAGCTTCCACAGCTACTCTAGAGAACGGGTCAGCAGTACCGATCTCCTCCCCTTGGCCGACCTCCTCTCGCGATTTGCCGACCACGATTCAAAATGATCTTTTTCAGACCTACAAACCGGATTCTACATCAAGCATAGCGTGGGGCCCTGAATCAATCTACAAGTTTGGCCGCATACCTGATGCCACTTATCCTGATAATTGCGCCTATTCAAAGACTGATCCTGCTGGGAAAAATGTTATCAGTCTTGGCGATCTAGATTATTGGGCTTGTAGAGATGAAGGAGGTAACCCATCTGAAGGCTTTTCTGTGGTATGGGCCGATGGAAAGCGCAGTAGGTATATTTTTGGGGCAGGCGGAGTTGGGGCAGTGGTTGGGACAAACGCCGTTACCTCCGCTATGCGTTGGCGCAATGACAATCAAAATGGCAGCAAGGTGATCATCATCTCGCATGAAACTGGATCAACCTCCTGGATCCCGGGGCAGGTCAATTAGATGCGGTCTGTTTACCTTCTTTTGTGATTGTTGTCTGTGGGTGCCCTGTTGCTCTGTCGCAGCATGTCACAAGCTCGTTGCTTGTGTGCGATCACTGTTGTGATGCTGTGCCTGAGCGGCTGTTCTTGGCCCCCTTTCTTCAGCCCTCGGCCCA
>JBKDSY010000227.1:0-7810 GCA_046340755.1 Cyanobacteriota bacterium | reverse complement strand
TCCAGGGCCGCCGGCTCCCCGTGGCGGCTGGCGGTGACGGCCAGGGCCATGGCCTTTTGCCGGTCTCGGGGATTGGCCGGCAGCGCCGCCAGGTCGAGGTCGGTGAGCAGGGTGAGGTACTCATCCACCACCGTGTCGGGCACCTTCTCCAGCTTGGAATACATGTCGAGGGGGGGCTCCTGGAGGCCCACCGTGTTGCCCAGGCTCTTGCTCATCTTCTGCACCCCATCGGTGCCCGGCAGGATGGGCAGGAGCAGGCCGAACTGGGGGCGCTGCCCGAAATGGCGCTGCAGATCGCGCCCCATGGCCACGTTGAACTTCTGGTCCGTGCCCCCCAGCTCCACATCGGCGCGGATGGCCACCGAGTCGTACCCCTGCAGCAAGGGGTAGAGGAATTCATGCAGGGAGATGGGGGTGCCGCTGCCATAGCGGTTGGAGAAGTCTTCCTTGGCGAGCATCTGGCCCACGGTGGTTTGGGCCAACAGCTCGATCACCGCCGGCAGATCCAAGCTCCCGAGCCATTCGCTGTTGCGGCGCACCTCCAGCCGGCCGGGGGTGGTGAAGTCGAGCAGGGCCCGCTCCGGGGGCTGCCCCAGGCCGAGCTGCACCAGATAGGTTTCGGCGTTGGCCTCCACCTCGGCGGCGCCCAGCTGCACCCGGGTGGCGCTCTTGCCGGTGGGATCGCCGATGCGGGCCGTGAAATCACCGATGATCAACACGGCGGTGTGGCCGGCGTCTTGAAAGGCCCGCAGCTTGCGAAACAGGATCGAGTGGCCCAGGTGGATGTCGCTGCCGGTGGGGTCGATGCCGAGCTTGACCCGCAGGGGGCGGCCACCCGCCTCGGCCTCCGCCAGGCGGGCGGCGAGGCGGTGGTCGGCCAGGGGGGCGGAAGGCTTCAGGTCGGCCAGGGCCGCCGAGGGAAACAGGTCGGCCAGGCCCCGGGTCAGCCAGGGGGGCAGGTCGACGGCGGCGGGTGGCGTGATCCCTGCGGACCCGGGCGGCTCAACCATGGAAAACGGGCCATCTCGCGCGGATCGTAGGCAGGCGCTGGCGCCCCGCCATGGTTGGATGCGCTCCTCCCGAGGTGGTTGGCCATGCGGGTGCTCCTCATTCATCAGAACTTCCCCGGGCAATACCGCCACCTGGCCCCGGCCCTGGCGGCCCGGGGCGATCAGCTGCTGGCCCTCGGCGCCCCCCACGCCCGCGGCCTGCCCTCCATCGACCTGCGCCGATACCCCCTGCCGAAGGAGACCCCCCCCTGCCATCCCTGGGCAGCCGATTTCCAGACCAAGTGCGTCAGGGCGGAGGCCGTGGCCCGCCTGGCCAGCCAGTGCCGCCAGGAGGGCTTTCACCCCGACCTGGTGATCGGCCATCCCGGCTGGGGGGAGCTGCTCGCCATCAAGGACGTGTTTCCTTCCGTGCCCGTGCTTCACCAACTGGAGTGGGTGTATCCCCTGACGGGGGGAGACAGCAGCTTTGATCCCGAATTTCCCGTGGGCGAAGGCGAAGCCCGCAGCCTGGTGCGGCTGCGCCGGGCCCACCAGCTTCTGGCGTTCCACGATCTCGACCACGCCTGGGCCCCCACCCACTGGCAGGCCGCCAGCGGCCCCCGGGAGTTTCGCGACCGGATCAGCGTGATCCACGAAGGCATCGACACCCGGGCCATCGGGCCGAATCCGGCCGCCGAGGTGCGGCTGCAGCGGGCGGGCCTGACCCTGCGGGCGGGGGATGAGGTGCTCACCTTCGTGGCGCGCAACCTGGAGCCCTACCGGGGCTTTCACATCTTCATGCGCCTGTTGCCAGAGCTGATGCGGCGGCGGCCCCGGCTGCGGGTGGTGATCGTGGGCGGCGACAAGGTGAGCTACGGCCGGCCGCCGGCCGATGGCCGCACCTGGCGCCAGGTGCTACAGCAGGAGCTGGCCGGCCAACTCGCCATGGAACGGCTGCACTTTGTTGGCCTGGTGCCCCACGGGGTGTTGCACCAGTTGTTCCAGCTCTGCCGGGCCCATGTCTATCTCACCTACCCGTTTGTGCTCAGCTGGAGCCTGTTGGAGGCCATGGCCTGCGGGGCGGTGGTGGTGGGCTCCGCCACGCCACCGGTGATGGAGGTGATCGAAGCGGGCGTCAATGGCCATCTGGTGGAGTTCTTCGACCAGGGGGCCTGGGTGGAGACGCTGGAGCGGGTGTTGGCCGACCCCGAGGCCCAACGGCCCCTGGCCGCCGCGGCCCGCACCACCGTGATGGAGCGCTACGACCTGCGGCAGATCTGCCTGCCCCGCCAACTGGCCCTGGTGGACCAGGTGGCGGCCCTGGGGGGTTGAGCCTCCGCCTCAGCGGCTCACCTCCAATTGCTGCTTCATGCGCTCCAGGGTCTGCTGCATCTGCTCAAACATCCGCTCGGGCGTGAGGCCAAACTGGCTCAGCTGGGTGCGCAATTGCTCAACGGTGACCTTGGCTTGGAAATCCTCCGAGAGCTCAAAGCGTTTCATGAACACCCGATAGCGATCCATGATCGCTTCCATCTGATCGATATAAAGCAACTTGCCTTCACGATCAAACTTGCCGTAACTGCTGCCCAGCTGCATCAGCTGTTGGTAGTCGCCAAAAAGGCGCTTGGCTTCGTCTTGGATGATCTCGGAATCAAAAAAAGCCATGGCGCGATGCAGGCTTGAGGCGGGCGGATGGGGCAATTTTGACCGGGGGCGGCTGTGTGTGGGAGTGCGGATCCACGCATCCAATCCGTAGCGATTCCAGCTGAAACCAGCCGCTGGCCTTCACACGCTTGGCAAACGCTCCCCCGCGCTCCCGATGGATCTGTCCGCGCACGTGCCGCTGATGCGACGCAACCAGCGGGAATTGGATGGCTTGCTGCGGGATGACCGGGTGGTGTTGGCCCTGGGCTGCCGAACCCTGATCGCGGCCCTGGTGGCCCTGCGTCCTGGCGGGCAAATCGTGGGCGCCGCCACCTCGGAGGCGGCCACCCTGGCGGTGGTGGAACGGGAGCGGCCCGATCTGGTGATGGTCAGCGATGTGTTGGAGGAGGGCTGCGGCCTCTCCCTGGTGATGGCGCTCAAGGGACGCTGGCCCCAGCTGCCCGTTCTGCTGCTGGTGATGGGCAATGCCCGCTCCCCGCGCCTGCAGGCCCGGGTGCAGGCCCTGCAGGAGGGGGTGGCCGTGGTGTGGGACCAACGCTTCGGCACGGGAAGCGAGCTCGCGGCCCTCCACTCCCTGAGCGTGGGGGCCCGCTTTGTGGATCCGGCCCTCCGTCAGCCGCGCCAACCCCTGCCCCGTCTGAGCCAACGGGAACGGGAAGTGTTGCGCTGGCTGGCCGCCGGGGAGCGGAACAGCGCCATCGCCCACCGGCTGCAGCTCTCGCAGGAGACGGTGAAAACCCATGTGTCGAACCTGATGGGCAAGTTGGGGGTGAGCAATCGGCAGCAGGCCGTGTTGGCGGCCTGGCGGCTGGAGCTGCTCGATGGCTGACCCCCGGCCGGCCCCGCGCCCCTGGCCCGGCGGGGGTCGCCCCGCTACCTTCGGCTCCGTTGTGCATGCGACGCGGCCACCATGGCCCAGAGGCACTGGTTGGACCCCCTCGCCCGTCGGTTGCTGATCGCCACCGGCCAGATCCCCTCACCCGCCGCCCTCGCCGCCGAGCGGGCCGCCCGGGAGGCCGCTGCCCGCCAGGCCGAGCACGAGGCGGAGGTGGAGCGAGCCCTGGGGGAGTTGAAGCGGGCCCGGGGCTCGGGCCTGGTGGATGTGAACCGGGCCACGGCCAGCGACTGGCGCCAGCTGCCGGGCTGCACCGTGGAACAGGCCGATCTCCTGGTGCGCCTCCAGGCGGGCGGGGTGCAGCTCAGCGGCCCCGACGACCTGCAGCGCCTGCTCCACCTGGATGCCCCCACCCTGGCGGCGTGGCTGCCCCGGCTGGTGTTCCATTGGTATGGCGAACCGGCCACCCCGGCCCTGGCCCCGGTGGCGATCAACCGGGCCAGCCGGGCGGAGCTGGAGCAGCGGTTGGCCCTGGGTGCCCAACGGCTCAGCCGCCTCCAGGAGGAACGGGCCCGCTCGCCCTTCCGCGACCTGGCGGATCTGCAGGAGCGGATGCAGTTGCCGGCGTCGGTGGTGGAGGCCTGGATCGGCCGCGTGTCCTTCGAGGCGCCGGAGCCCCCCCTGGCCCCGCCGCGGCGGGAGCCGGCCGCGGCCCCGGGCCCCAGCCTGCCGCCCACCCGCCGCCGGTCCCCCAGCCTGCCCGGGCCCAGCCGGCGGCCGTGAGGCCCGGGCCCCGCCAGGGCAACCTCTTTGGCCCGCCAGACCCCAGCGCCGACCAGGGCCCCGGGGAGCCGGTGCCCCCGTTGCACCCGGCCGTTTCCTCGGAGAGGTCCAGGGCGGATCAGGCGGCCGCCAGGCCTGGGGCCCTGCCGCTGGCCAGGCGGCAGCTGCTGGAGTGGCAGGGGCGCCTGGCCACGTTCCAGGCGCCCCTCTGGAGCGACAGCGAGGCGGAGGCGCCGGCCCAGGCCAGCCTCTTCGGCTCCACCGCAGCGGCCAACGACGGGCCGCTCCCCGGGGGGGACCCCGAGGCCCAGGCCCGGGCCTTGCGGCCCCTCTCCCTGCCGGCGGAGAGCTTGGCGTTCTGGCGCTGGCCCCGGGCGCCCCACCAGGGTCCGGCCCTGTATCTGGTGCTCGATCGACCGGCCCACCTGGCCCACCCCCTGCTGCTCTACGTGGGGGAAACGGCCCGGGCGGATCAGCGCTGGAAGGGGGCCCACGACTGCAAGAGCTACCTGGCGGCCTACCGGGAAGCCCTGGCCCGGGCCGACCTGGGCGCCAGCCTGAGCATCCGTTTCTGGTGTGACGCCCCCGCGGCCACCCGGGCCCGGCGGGCCCTGGAACAGGCCCTGATCCAGCGGTGGAAACCCCCCTTCAACAAGGAGACGCGGGGCCGCTGGAGCACCCCCTTCACGGCGGAGGTCGACTGAGGGCCCAGTCCCCAGCTCCTGGCTACGATCCAGATCCCCGCCCCGGGCCATGGACATCCGCTGCCTGCCTTGCCCCCCCGCCACGGAGGCGGGGGGGTCCGTTGATCCCCTCCAGGGTTGGAGCGGGGATGGGTTGGTGTTGGGCCTCTTTCAGGGGGATGACCATCCCAGCCGGGCCCGGTTGGGCACCTGGCTGGGGGAGGGCGCCGCGGCGGATCTGGAGCGCCGGCGCTTTCGGGGCAAGGCCGGGGAGTGTGTGAGTTTTGACCGCCCCGGGGCCCAGCCGGCAACCCTCACCCTGGTGGGCCTGGGCACCCCGGAAAGCCTGGATCTGGCGGGTCTTCGCACCGCCACGGCCCTGGCCGTGCGGGCCACGGCGCGGCTGGGGTGCCAACAGCTGGGGCTGCTGCTGCCGGTGGAGGGCCTGGCGCCCGAGGCGGCGGCGGGCGCCATGGCGGAGGCCGCCCGGTTGGCCCTCTACAGCGATCACCGCTTTCGCAGCGAGCCCGAGCCCGAAACCCGGCCCCAGGCCTGCACCCTGTTGGGGCTGCCCAGCGACGCCGAGGCCGGGCTGGCGGCGGTGGAGTCGATCTGCGCCGGTGTGGAACTGGCCCGCCAGCTGGTGGCCTCTCCCCCCAACCACGGCACCCCCCAGGCCCTGGCGGAGACAGCCGCCTCCATCGCCAGCGCCTACGGCCTGACCCTGAAGGTGCTGGAGCGGGACGACTGCGCGGCCCTGGGGATGGGGGCTTACCTGGGGGTGTCCCAGGGGTCCGACCTGCCCCCGAAATTCATCCACCTCACCTACACGCCCGCCGGGGAGGTGACCCGGCGGGTGGCGCTGGTGGGCAAGGGGCTCACCTTCGATTCCGGGGGCTACAACCTGAAGGGGCCCGGCTCCCAGATCGAGATGATGAAATACGACATGGGGGGGAGCGCGGCGGTGCTAGGAGCGGCCCGGGCCCTTGGCCAGCTCCAGCCTCCGGGGGTGGAGGTGCATGTGCTGGTGGCGAGCTGCGAAAACATGATCAGCGGCGGCGCGATCCACCCGGGGGATGTGCTCACCGCTTCCAACGGCAAGACGATCGAGATCAACAACACCGACGCCGAAGGGCGCCTCACCCTGGCGGATGCCCTGGTGTACGCCAACGGGCTGGAGCCCGATGCGGTGGTGGATCTGGCCACCCTCACGGGTGCCTGCGTGATCGCCCTGGGGGAGGAGCTGGCGGGGCTGTGGTCCAACAGTGACGGCCTGGCGGAGGCCCTCACCGCCGCCGCCCGGGAGGCGGGGGAGGGGCTCTGGCGGATGCCCTTGCGACCGTCCTACAAGGACGGTCTGAAAAGCCCCATCGCCGACCTGAAAAACACCGGCCCCCGGGCGGGCGGCTCGATCACGGCGGCCCTCTTTCTCCAGGATTTCGTCACGCCGGGGCGGAGTTGGGCCCACCTCGACATCGCCGGCACGGTGTGGAGCGAGAAGGGGCGGGGGGAGGACCCCCCGGGAGCCACGGGATACGGGGTGCGCACCCTCGTGCGCTGGGTGCTGGCGGGGGCTCCCGCCTGAGGGAATCAGGCGGCGGCCATCCGCTCCTGTGTGGGCGTGAGCTGATCAATCACCAGGCTGGAGGGGGGTTCCAGCGCATGGATCTGCCAATGCACCCGATCACCGTGGCGGTCCAACACCCTGTCCACGTCTTGGGCGGCCTGCTGGGGTGAGGCGTAGGGGCCGACATGGCGGGTGTGCAAGCCGTCGCGAATGGTCAGCACATACATACAAAGCGTGGGAGCGCTGGGCTCACTCACGGTAAGGGGATTCCCCCGGCCTGCCCAGGGGAAAAGGGGGAGCGATCGCTACGGATTCCCACCGGTCACGCATCGGTTTCTTCAGGATTTCAACAGATTGTTGGGGGTGGCGGTAGCCGACGGGGCGGGGGGAGCCAGCCACCGCTCCCGGGTGCGGGCTCGGGGGCCCCACACCTGGTCGAGTCGGCGGTCGCGGCCGCAGGACCAGCGGTAGTACTTGTATTTGAGCCCGTTGCGGCGGGCATAGTTCTGGTGGTATTCCTCCGCCGGCCAGAAGCGGGCGAGGGGCCGGATCGCCACCTTCAGGGCGGAGGTGGGGCGCCCCAGCTCCCGGGCCGCCGACACCAGGCTGTTGCGGGCCTCCACGGCCTGGGTGGCGCTGGTGGTGAAGATCACGGGCTTGTAAGACTCACCGCGATCGCAAAACTGGCCGCCGCCATCGAAGGGATCAATGTTGCGCCAGTAAGCCCGCAGCAGGGTTTCGTAGCGCAGCTTGGTGGTGTCGAAGCGCACCCGCACCACTTCCTGATGGCCCGTGCCACCCCCGGAAACCTGGCGGTAGGTGGGCTGGGCCACCTTGCCGCCGCTGTAGCCGCTCTCCACCTCGAGCACCCCGGGCAGATCCTCCAGATCGTGTTCCATGCACCAGAAACAGCCCCCCGCCAACACGGCCTCCTCCGTGGCCGCCAGGGCAGGGGCCGCCGGCCCCACCACCAGCAGCAGGGCGCTCAACAGGAGGGCGATCAAGCGCATCGGGCCGGCTCGGAGAGTTGATCCAGAATGGCGGCCGCCGCCCGCCGGGTCACCCCTGGCTCCCCGAGGGATCTCCGTAAGCGGCCATAGCCCTCCAACTGACGCCGCCGGGCTTCACCATCGGCGGCCAGGAGCTGGGCCACCGTCTCGGCGATCGCGGCGGCATTGAACTGATCCTGCAGCAACTCGGGCACCAGCCGCTCCCCCAACACCAGATTGACCGGCGAGATGTGGGGAACATTGAACCGCAGCAGGTGGCGGGCCACAAAGGCCGTGGG
>JBKDSY010000226.1:0-18128 GCA_046340755.1 Cyanobacteriota bacterium | reverse complement strand
TCAACAGTGTCATGGAATATAAGCTTGTTATTGACACCTCTGTCCCCCATCTTCCCTATTTTAGCGATGTAACGCTTGGTTCAATTATTGGCCCTGGAACTGGACAGGTCACAAAGAATATCTACTCAGTTGTAGCTGGGGTTCAAGGTACACTTCTTGGATCGATTACCAATCAGGGTACTTTCGTACTTCCGAAAGATACCTACAGTGAACTTTATATTGTGGACACCATCACTGCCGGCAACTCCACTGTCGACGCCTACCAAAACATCTACCGCCAAGCCCCCGGCCCCCTGCCCATCCTCGGCGCCGGTGCCGCCTTCGGCTTCAGCCGCAAGCTGCGCAGCCGCATCAAGGGCGTTCGCACCGCTTGAACGTTGGTTCAGCCTTCGGGTCAACCGATTTCAACCCATCGCGATGGATCGCCAAGCCCCTGCCCCCCGCAGGGGCTTTTTTGCCCTTTGTCCCTTCTGCCGGTCAACTTCGGCAATCTTGGGCCAATGCCGCAACACCAAGGCCTGCATGCACCGCCTGCCCAATCCGGTTGGTCCCTGGAGCCTAGTGTCACAGCGAGAAGACGCGGCCCTTCAGTGACCGCCAAGGACGCCCCATCTCTACAGCCTAGTCTCCAAAATTCTTGAAGAACTTGAGACAAACCGCCAGTGCGCTCCACTCCACGGCTTGGTGAATTCCGCATTCGCGCAAGACCAGCACAAATAGGCAGATGCCAAGGGATTCCCCACGCGTTGGCCATCAGGAGAGAAACCACCGCTATGCTTTTCTTAGGCGTTTGCTACTCTGGTAAAACCATTTTCAAAGCTATTCAACCACAATACCCTCTCTCCCAATGAGCACCTCCCAGACTGCCCTTCTTTTGGCAACACACACGCCTGTGAAGGCAGCCATCTCCGCCAGCTTCCTTTCGGCCATTGGTTCCCTGTTGCTTATTTCAGGCGAAGCCCAGGCCTACAGCTGCAATTTCGGCGGGCACGTGGGTGCTCCAGTGAACTGCACGGTTGATGGCAGCTGGATCGAAACCAACCCCGCGCCAACGGATAAGCAAATCCAACTGGTTTCCCTTCCCTCCGCTGGTGCGGGTGACATCGAGTGGCAATGGATTGACATCCCACCATCTGGCCCTTCTTACACCACGGATGAGTGGCATCTTGATGTGACCTTTGATCCCGACCTCATCACTGGCACGAGCACATTGGAATACGTTGTTAGAATTAATAATTCGCCACTCTATTTTCGTGATGTTACCTTGGGTTCTCTACTTGGCCCGACGAATGCATCGGTAACGAAAGAGGTTCACACCGTCGTGAGTGGAGCCAAGGGATCTCTCCTTGGAACAATTGTCAACAATGGCACCCTCACGCTCTCCGGGTCTTACACGGAGCTGTTCATCACTGACACCGCTGTCTCCACCGACTCAACCATCAGTGCCTACCAAAACAGCTTCCGCCAAACCCCAAGCCCACTCCCCCTTCTAGGCCCTGGCCTGGCGGCTGGGTATCTCCGCAGACTTCGGCGTCTCAGCAAGGTTCTCAAGCCCGCATGACAGTGGAGCCGTCACCCCAACCCAACCCCACCTGCCAACGGCAGGTTTTTTTTTGCTTTCCCCACGCCCATCAACCGCCGACCCATCACTCAGGCCTGGTTCGCACCGCCCCTTGCCCCGTCAACCCCAGGAGCGGGGGCGACAAGAAAGGCCCGACAGGTAGCAACGTCCTCACAACTTGCCATCGCCATTGGCTTGCATCAAGGAACAAGATAAGCGGAAAAACAAAGACAATGAAACATTCCGAAATGCTGTGGGCAGTTTTGGTGATCGTGAATAGGTTCACTATTGGCAGGCTTCCACAGGCCGCACATGTTCTCCTCACTGTTAATGATGTCTCAACAATTAGCGGAGCAAAGTTGTCTCATGAGACGGCTCTCTCCATCCTTGACTTCCGCCACCTTGGCCCTATCCGCCATCGTCGCTGGCCTGGTGCTCTCCAGCGGAGAAGCCAGGGCTCAGACAAACTGCGGATTCTTTCAACCTCCCTACACGGGCACTTGCGTTGACTCACGCTTCACACTGATCGGGATCTCTGGACCCAGCGACGGCACGGGCGACATCAAGCTTCACGACATCAACACGCCTGCCAATCCCGCTGTGGTGGGCCTGAACGTGGAGTTCACTCCCAACTATGGCGCACCCCCCGTCGGAGGGCCGCGGAGCGGAGAATTCAGATATCAGTTGATCTCGAGTGGTGATGTCTTTAATTGGGCCAGACTCGATTCCAATTGCCCCCTGGCCGGTTGCAATGTGAAGAAATTTCTGTTCTCCGACGCCAGTTTCACCACACCCATCACCCTATCGAACTCAAAAACTTTTTTGGAATCCATCAACGGATCCCCCGAACAGGCCAGTTTGCTGGGCAGTTATACCAATCTCTACGTTCGTGAGACCTACAGCGTGGATGCGACAGGCATCCTGGATAACTTCGGCAATACCTTCCAAACCCCTGGCCCCCTGCCCGTTCTCGGTGCCAGCGCTGCCTTCGGCTTCAGCCGCAAGCTGCGCCAGCGCCTCAAGTCCCGTCCCTGACTCAGGCACCCCAGGACCTTCCGGTGAGCCCGAGCGGCCCCAGCCCCTGCCCCAGGCAGGGGCTGATTTTCATCCATCCCCCCAGGCCGCCTCAGGGCCAGCTGTCCCCGTCGTCGTCCTCCCCGTCAGCGCCCTCGTCCGGCGGCCAGGCCAGGCGCACCACCACCGGCGCATGGTCACTCGGCTGGGGTTGGCCCCGCAACCCCTGGTGGATCTCGCAACCCGTGGCGCACTCCCGCAACGTCTCATCCAGATAGATGTGGTCGATGCGCCAGCCGCGCCCCGTCTCCCAGCCGCCCCCCCGGTAATCCCACCAGCTCCAGTGGCCGCCCTCCGCCTCAAACAAGCGAAAGGCATCGCCCAGCCGCTCCCCCAGCACAGCCCTTAGGGCATCCCGCTCGGCGTCGCTCGCCATGATGCCGCCCGTCAAGCGCCCGGGATCGTGGATGTCGCGCGCCTCCAGCGCGATGTTGAAATCCCCCACAATGCACAGGGGTTCGCCGCTCTCTTCCTGCACCCCCAGGTAGCGCCGCAGGCAACCCAGCCAGCGCAGCTTGTCGACGTATTTTTGCGACCCCACGGCAGAGCCGTTGGGCACGTAGAGGTTGAGCACCCGCACCCCATCAATCCGGGCACTCATCACCCGCTTCTGCCCATCCAGCTCCCGTGCCTCGCCATCGCCCGGCAACAGCGCCTCCAGCCCCAGCCGCACATCCTCCAGGGGGAGGGTGCTCAAGATGGCCACCCCGTTGTAGGCCTTCTGCCCACTGATCGCCGCCCCATACCCCAACTCGGCCAGGGGAGCCAGCGGAAAGAGCGGGTCGGCCACCTTTGTTTCCTGCAGGCACACCACCTCCGGCCGCTCCGCCTCCAGCCAGGCACGCAGATGCGGCAAGCGGGTGCGCACGGAGTTCACGTTCCAGGTGGCAATCCGCATCGGCTGGTCAGCGATCAGGGGGGCCGGGCCCAGACGGGGCCCCGGAAAGCTCCCTTAGCATGCCAACCACTGCTCCGTCAGCCGCCTCCCCGGCGCCTTGCTTCATGGTTGTTCTCCCGCACCACTCCACCCCTCGGCTGGGCTGGCCCCGGGCCCTGGTCGTCGCCGCCCTGACGGCCCTTCCCCTCGGCTGGGCCACCGCCGCCGCGCCCGGCCTGGCCCAGCAGAGCGGCTACGGCCAAACCATGGGCACCTCGCCCCAGGAACAGCAGATCTACAACTACGACCCCAGTGGCCGCCCCGGCCCGGCCTCCGGCGGCCTCAACCCGGCCAACCCCCTGGATCTGATCAACAAGATCCGCAAAGGCTCCGCCATGGATGACGCCACGCCCCCGGGCGATGCGGTGGATCAAGCCCTCAAGGAGCTGGAGGCCCAGAGCCGTCCCCAGCCCGGGGCATCGGGGAGGCCGGCGGGGCCTTCTCCCCAGCCCCTGGGGACGGCTGCCGCAACGCCTTGAGCTTCCAGTCGGCCGCGAGCCGGTCCAGGGCCTGCCGGTTGGGCGCATCGGGCTTTCCCAGCTGACGCGCCTGATCCAGGGCCTGCAGGGCTCCGTTCAGGTTCCCCTGCTCGTGGCGCAGCAGGGCCTGGGCCAGGGCGGGCCGCTGGTCGGCGGGAAAGGCTTCCCGCAACAGGCGGTAGGTGGCCTCCGCCGCCGCCGGCACTCCCCGCCGTTGCCGCACTTCCGCCAATAACAATCCCTGCTCGAGGGCCTCGGGTTTGCCGGGTGCCCTTCCGCTGGCCTCAAACGCTCCCTTCACCAGGGCCTCGGCCTCCGCACCCCTCCCCTGTTCCAGCAACACCAGGCTCATCAACTGCAACGCCTCGATCTGGCTGGGCCGTTGATGGAGGATCTGGCGCAACTCCCGCTCGGCCCCCCGCCGATCCCCCAGATCCCGCCGCAACTCCGCGAGCATCAGGCGCAAACTCCAGCGCTGGGGCTCCCGATCGGCCCATTCCTCCAACAGGGCCATGGCCTCCGGTTTGCGGTCCAACCCCACCAACAGCTCCAGGAGGCGCTGCCGATCACGGGGGGTGTCCTGCTGACCCTTCAGCCGCTGTTGAAGGAGCGCCGCCTCCCGGATCAACGCCGACCGGCGCGGATCCTCCGGTGGGGGCGGCGCGCCGCGGCGCTGGCCCAGCCACCACCCTGTGCCCACGGACACCGCCACCACCGCCAGGGCGGGCAGCAAAACGCGAAACAGGGCCGGGCGGAGAGACAGCGGCGGCATCCGAGCACAAAAAAAGGTGGCGGAACGCCCGCGTGGTGGCGACCGTTTGCCCCCATACTCTCGCTTGAGCGTTCCAACCTCTTCGGGTTGTTCCCCCCCACCCCATGCGTCAGCACCCGATCCCGCCGGTCAGCGAACCGCAGCAATACCGGGCCATCGGGCTCGTGCGCGGTGTCTTTGTCCCCCAGGACAACGACCTCCCCACCCGCGGCAGGCTCCTCACCAGCGAGGGTTCCGACCTGGAGGCGGTGGTTCTGGGACGGTTGCTCACCTTGATGCGACGCCATCTCGACATCAGCCAACCCCATCTCTGGGTGGTCTATCCCCGCAGCCGCGACGACAAAACCCTTCACCTGCAGCTGATGGGCGTCTGGGAACCGAGCACCCTCTCCCGTTCCGACGACGAAACCCCATCCCCCCTGGAAGACACCCTGCCGGAGGGAGATGACTACTTTTCCGTGCGCGGCGAGCTCATCTACACCCGGCCCGAGTCGAACGACGTGGTGGTGAAGGTGCGCCAACTGCCCCGGGCCGATGGCACCCGCCCCACCCCCTTCAAACTGCACCTCAGCGGCAGCGTGCCCATGGAGCACCTGCGCCATTTCATCGCCATCGACGCCCGTCGCCAGGGGTCTGGGCTGGCCATCGAGCGTTTTGAGGTGATCGCCGAACTGCCCCAGCGGGGCAACCGGGGGGGCAAGGCCCGCCGCGGCGGCGAGCGGCGGGGGGCCAAGGCCGAGGCCCGCTCTGTCCCGGCGGGCACCAATCCCCGCAGCCACGGGCGCGCTGTCATTCGCCCCCGCCCCTGATCCGATGGCCATGCCTGGCGACACCGGAGCCCTCACAGCGGGCGTGGCCGTGCTGCTGGTCAGCCTGATGGCTGTGTTTGGTCCGCTCCTCGGCATCCCCCCCTGGCTACCCGCCCTGGGGGCCGGCCTGGCCCTGGCGGCCCTCACCGTCGACGCGGCGGTGTTAGGGGGCCGGGGCGGTCACCTGGTGGCGGAGGCCCTGCCCGGGGGGGTCGAGCGGCTGCGGCGCATCGCCATCCATGAGGCCGGCCATGGCCTGGTGGCCGAGGCGGAGGCCGTGCCAGTGCGGCGGGTTCTGGTGGGCAGCTGGGCCGCCCTTCAGGCGGGCATCTCCAGTGGGGGCAGCACGGAATTTGAGCTGCCCGCCTCCGTCAAGATGCCCTTGGCCGACCTGCGGCGCTGGAGCCGGGTGCTCCTGGCGGGCATGGTGGCCGAGGAATTGTTGTATGGCGCCAGCCTCGGTGGTGCCGATGATCGGGCCCAGCTCGGCCGCCTCTGGGGCCTCTCCGGCTACGACGTGGCCACGGCCCAACGGGAGCAGCGCCAGGCCCGTCGGGAGGTGAAAACCTTGCTGCGGCAGCGCCAACCCGACCTGGAAGCCCGGGCCGACGGCCTGGTGCAAGCCGCTCCCCGCCTGGGCCGCCCCCGGATCACCCCATGACCCTGGTGGTGGTGGATTGCCCGACCGGGCTGGCGGGCAACATGCTTCTCGCCGCCCTGCTCGACGTGGGCGTGCCGGAAGAGGTGATCCACCGTCCCCTGGAGGCCCTCGGGCTGGCGGGGACCTACCGGATCACCCTGGAGGAGCGCTCCAGCCGCGGCCTGCGCGGAGCCCATCTTGAGGTCACCCCCCTCGAACCCCAACCGCACCACCGGCCCTGGGGTCCGTTGCGGGAACAGATCCTCCAGGCCCCCTGGCCCAGCCCCCTACGGGGGCGGGTGTTGGCGGTGTTTCAACGGCTGGCGGAAGCGGAGGCTGCCGTCCATGGCCATGCGCCGGAAGCGGTGGAGTTTCACGAGGTGGGCGCCATCGATGCCCTGGTGGATGTGGTGGGGGTGTGCGCCGCCCTGCTGCACCTGGAAGCCCAGCGGGTGATCTGCACCATCCCCCCCGCCGGCCACGGCAGCGTGACCACCGCCCATGGGGCCCTGCCCCTGCCCGCGCCGGCTGTTCTGGAGATGGCCCGCCAGGGGGGGCTGCCCCTGGCCAGCAGTGCCACCTTCCCCCCCGCGGAACTCACCACGCCAACGGGATTGGCCCTGATGGCCTGTTGGGCCGAAGCCTTCGGCCCACCGCCGGCCCTGATCCCCCGGGCCGTCGGGGTGGGTCTGGGCAGCCGCACCCTGGATCGGCCCAACCTGCTGCGCCTGATCCTGGCCGACAGCCAGGGGGATGAAGGGACCCTGGCCGCCGAGCCGAGCGCTGATCTCCCCGCGGACGGCCCACGTCCGGAGCCTCTCCTGGTGCAGCAGGCCCAGATCGACGACGCCACCGCCGAGGATCTCGCCTTTCTGGCGGAAACCCTGCGGCAGGGGGGCGCGGTGGAGGTGTTCAGCCAGGCCGTGACGATGAAAAAGGGCCGCACCGGCACTTTGATCACCGCCCTGGCTCCACCGGAGCGGGCGGAGGCCCTGCGGGCGATCTGGTGGCGCCACGGCACCACCCTGGGCCTGCGGGAGGAGCTCCAGCGTCGCTGGCGCTTGCCCCGGGAGCTGGAGGAGCGGTCCACCCCCTGGGGAACGGTGCGCCTCAAATGGGCCACCCTGCCCGACGGCCGGCGGCGATTCAAGCTGGAGCACGACGATCTGGCGGCCCTGGCCCGTCAACACCAAGTGTCCTTGGACGACATGCGTGCCCACTTGAACGAGGCCCTCGACCTCATCGCCCCGGAGGAGCCCCCCGGGGAGGCGCCATGAAGGGCGGGCTTCAGACCCTCCGGGATGGGCTCCTGGCCATCGTTGCTCCACTGACACGGCGGCCCAGGCTCCCCGGCCGTCCCCGTTGGCTGAGGCGGGGGACCTCGCCGGAGAACGCCGAGACCCCGGCCCAAGGTCTCGAAGCCTCAGCCCAGGACCCCCAGGCGCTGGAGCAGGACCCCAAGACGCCGGCCCGGGCGCCCGGGCCGGCGTGGCGCGGCCTGTCGTTGCGCCTGCCCGGTGGGTTGCGCCCCTGGATCACCTGCATGAGCCTGGGCTTCCTGATGGCCGCCCTGCTCAGCCATGGCGGCCAGATGCGCCAATACAGCCTGGATGCCCAGGGCTGGCTCTGGCTTGGATTGGGGGTGGGCTTCTGCCTCCTCAGCCTGGTGGTGAGCGGCCTGGCCTGGGTGGTGTTGCTGCGCTGGCTGGGCCTGAGCCCGCGCCCGACACCGGTGGTGTCGCTCTACATCCTCACCAACCTCCGCAAATTCCTCCCGGGCGGGATCTGGCACCTGGCCAGCCGGGTGCAGGCCCTGCGCCAACCCAACCCCGCCCTGGGGGCCCCGGCCGCCACGGCCACGGCGCTGCTGGCGGTGCTTCTCGAACCGCTCCTCGCGGCCACCGCCGCCCTCGCCCTGGTGACCCTGGGCGGCTGGCAGAGCGGACTCGGCCTCCTCACCCTGCTCCCCCTGGCCCTCCTGGCGCCCCGCTGGCTCAACCCCCTGCTGCGGCGGCTGGAGCGGGGAAAAGCCTCCCAGCTCGGCTTGACCCCGGACGACACCGCCGAGGAGGAGCTGCTGCGGGCCGGCCAGGTGGCGGCCTATCCCTGGAGGCCCCTGTTGGCCCAGGGGGCCTTCGTGCTCCTGCGCTTCGCAGGGCTGGCCTGCTGCGTCTGGGCCTTTGATCTCCAACAGACCCTGCCCTGGCTGGTGTGGTTGAGCGCCTTTGCCCTCGCCTGGACCGTGGGCCTGGTCGTCCCGGGGGCCCCGGGAGGCCTGGGGGTGTTTGAGGCGGTGTTTCTGTTGCGCCTGGGCCAGGCCCTGCCGGAACCGGCCGTGTTGGCGGTGGCCCTGAGTTACCGCCTGGTGGTCACCCTCGCCGATCTTCTGGCGGCGGCCCTGGTGGGCCTGGATGAGAGAATGTTGGGCCCCGACGCCGGGCGGAGCGCCCCCCCCGGCTCCCTGGAGACCCCTCCTCCCCCCAGCCTGGACGGGCCGGCCGCATGATCCCCCCCCCACCGGATGCCCTGGACGCCGGCGAAGGGCCCAGCCAGGGCCTGCGCAGCAGCCTGCATGACCGGGGCCAGCGGCTCACCCCCCAGCGGGAGCGGATGCTTGAACTTTTTGAACGCCTGGGGGAAGGACGCCATCTCAGCGCGGAGGAGGCTCACCAACGGCTGCGAGGGAGGGGTGAACCGGTGTCGCTGGCAACCGTGTATCGCACCCTGCGGCTCCTGAGCGGCATGGGCCTGCTCAAGGAACTGGAGCTGGCGGAAGGCGGCGGGCGGCGCTTTGAATTGGCCGGCCATGACCAGCGGCACCACCACCATCTCGTGTGCGTGCGCTGC
The DNA here is from genome assembly GCA_046340755.1 of Cyanobacteriota bacterium. Classification (GTDB taxonomy): domain Bacteria; phylum Cyanobacteriota; class Cyanobacteriia; order PCC-6307; family Cyanobiaceae; genus Cyanobium. The sequence continues at coordinate 9,009 of JBKDSY010000226.1, read as the reverse complement.
GGCCGCATCGAAGAGTTTGAAAATCCCGCCGTGCTCCAGGCGGCGGAATCCGCGGCGGCCCGCCATGGCTTCCGCCTTCTGGAAGGGGTGCTCAACGTGCGGGCCCTCTGCCCCGCCTGCGCCGGTGACGGCTCCGCCGCCGGGCACCAGGCGCGCTGACCTGGCCCTCAGGCCTCTTCCCTGGCGCCAAGTTCCAGGCTGGGCACCAGGGCCAGGGCAGAGGCCAGACCCAGGGCCAGGATCAGGAGGGCGGGCACCAGGGCTGCACCCACCCGCTCATCGCTGGCGTACTGAAACACCCGCACCGCCAGGGTGTCGAAATCAAAGGGGCGCAGGGCAAAGGTGAGGGGGAGCTCCTTCACCACATCCACAAACACCAGCAGGGCCCCCACCAACAGGGGCCCCCGCAAGAGGGGGAGGTGGACCCGCCGCAACACGGCCCACCAGCCGCTGCCCAAGGAGGTGGCGGCTTCGTCCAGGCTGGGGGGGAGGCGTTCCAGGGCGGCGTCCAGGCCCTGTTTGGCCACGGCCAGGAAACGGTCGCCGTAGCCCCACAGCAGCAGGGCCACCGGCGCCAGGGCCGTGCCACTGCCCAGGAGCATCAGCCCCAGGGCAAGCACGGCGCCGGGCACCGCGTAGCCCATGCCAGCCAGGAAGGTGAGGGGTGGCCAGGGCCCCTGGGGCAGCCAACGGCGGGCAATCGCCAGCACCAGGGCAAACACCAAGGTGGCGGCAGCGGCCACCAAGGCCAACCCCAGGGTGCGACCGGTGAGGGTCAGGAGTTCCAGGGTGTCTTGGCTGGGCAGTTGGTCCCAACTCAGCAGGAGCCAGAGCAGGGGCAGGCCGAGGGTGAGAAGCGGAGGCAGCACCGCCAGACCCTGGGCCGCGAGGGCGTGCCAGCCCCTCAGGCGGTAGGCGGGCGCCCGATCCAGGCCGCCCCCGAGGCTCCAGCGGCGGCCGCGGCGACGGAAATGGCGCTCGGCAGCCAGAAGACAGGCCACGATCAAGAGGGCCACCAGGGCCAGCCCCGCCGCGGCCTTGGGCTCCCCATCCACCTGCCAACGCTGGAGAATCGCCGTGGAGAGGGTGGGCACCCCCAACAGCTCCACGGCCCCCAGCTCATTCACCACCTCCATGCCGCTGAGGGCCACCCCGGCGCCGATGGCCGGCAGGGCCAACGGCAGGGCGACCCGCAGGAAGCCGCCCCAGGGCCCCACTCCCAGGCTCCGGGCCGCTTCCAGGGGCCGGCGCCCGAGGGCGGCAAAGCTGTCCCAGGCCAACAGGAACACATAGCTGTAGGTGCTCAGGCTGAGGCTGGCGACGGCCCAACCCAGGCCATGGATGGGCCAGCCGAAGCGGCTGCCGAGGTCGATCCAGGTGGCTGCCAGCAGATAGGCCGGGGTGGCCAGGGGCAACACCTGGGCAAACCGCAACCAGCGGCGGCCAGGGAAAGCGCAACCAGCCGTGAGCCAGCCGTTCACGGTGCCCAGCAGAGCCACCACGACCCCCACGGCGCAGACCAGGAGCAAGGTGGATGCCAAGGCCTCCCCACCACCGGGGCCCAAACCGAGGCCAACCCGTTGCATCCATCCCCCGGCCGCCAGCCACACCAGGGCCAGCAGGGGAGCCAGTGCCAGGGCAGCCAACACCAACACCCACATCACCAGAAGAGGCCTGGCAGTGGCGGACTGGGCTGGAGGATGGGGATTGGGGAGACTGACGCCTGTCACGGCCATGGGGCTGGGGCCGGCACCAGCCAGGCCCGACGCGAACTCAGCGACGCCGCACGGGCACAGGCACCAGGGCGGGCTGCATCAGGCCTCCGCCTCCATTGTCATCATCGGAATCCAAACCCAACCAGACGAGAATTCCCAGAAGGGTGAGCAGTCCAGCCGTCAGGAGCAGCTCAGTCATGGAAGGGATACGAGTCTCTCCACCATAGCGAGTCTTTTTCGCTGTGCCGTAGCTGATGCTGCCAAAGCCTCAGCCAAACCCTTTGCCCGCATCCCGGGCCACACAGGCTTGCAGCTGGCGCCGCAGCTCCGCATGGTCGAGGTCCCGACCGATCAACACCAGCTGATTCTTGCGGGGACCGTTCCAATCGCTGTCATCAATGGAGAACCGTTTGCCCGCCAAATGAAACACGTGGCGGCGCTCACTCTCGTTGAACCAGAGGATGCCCTTGGCGCGATACACGCTGGCCGGGAGCTGGTAATCGAGGAAGTTTTGAAATTTCCTCAGGGAAAACGGGCCATCACTGGCAAACGAAAGGGAGGTGAAGCCCTCAATGGCATGGGGCGCCTCTCCATGGTCGTGGTGGTCGTGGTGGTCGTGATGATGATGATCGTGATCGTGGTCCCCATGGGTGCAAATCCCATGGTCGTGATCGCAGTGGCTGTGATCCTCGCCCGCCTCCGGGGGCGCCTCCTGGCGCGCCGCCACCTTGTCGCTTTCAAACAGACCCACGCTGAGCAACAGCCCCAGGGGCACCTCCCCCCGCACGGAGCGCAGGATGCGGGCATCGGTCTTGATGGCCCGGAGCTGGGCTTCCAGGGCCTCTAGCCGTTCCTCCGCCACCAGGTCGCACTTGTTGAGCAGCAGCAGGTCGCCGTAGAGGATCTGGGAGCGGGCCACCTCCCCGTTGAGCAGGTCGTCGCTGAAGTTTTCCGCGTCCACCAGGGTGATGATCGAATCCAACCGGGTGAGATCCCTCAGGTCACTGCCCAGGAAGGTCATGGCCACTGGCAAGGGGTCCGCCAGACCGGTGGTTTCCACCACCAGATAGTCGAGGGGTTCCGGCCGCTCGAGAATCCGATAGATGGCATCCAGAAGTTCGCCGTTGATGGTGCAACAGACACAGCCGTTGCTCAGTTCCACCATGGCATCGCCGGTGCTCACCACCAGGTCGTTGTCGATGCCGATCTCGCCGAACTCATTCACCAACACGGCGGTGCGCAACCCCTGCTGGTTGGTGAGGATGTGGTTGAGCAGGGTGGTTTTGCCCGCGCCCAGGAACCCGGAGAGGATGGTCACCGGCAAGGGGGGGCGGTCCGTGGCCTCCAGGGATGAGGTCGCGGCAGACGGGGATGGGGGGGGAGGACTGGTGGTGATCATGGTGGGCGCGAGGCGCTGGTGACACGATAGGGAGGCGGGCTGGCTCGGCCGACGGGAAGGTTCAGGGGGCCGGCGGGCCCTGGGCCTGGCGCCTCTGGCAGTTGGCGCACAAACCGAAGAATTCCAGGGTGTGGAACAGGGGTTGGAACCCCTCCAAGTGAGCCTTGGGCAGTTCCAGCCCGTGGACGGGGCAATGGGGCAACCGCAGGGTGTGGCCGCAGTCGACACAGGTGAGATGGTGCTCATCCCGCTCGGTGGGAGCAAAGAGCGCCTCGCCACTGGGGAGGTGCCGGCAGCGCACCAGCCCCCGCTGCTGCAACTGGCGCAGGTGGCGATACACCGTGGCCAGGCCCATGGCCCCTGCCCCGGTTCGCAGGCGGGCATGGAGATCCTGGCCGGAGATCTCATCATCCGCCTGCCGCAACACCGCCAGCAGGTGCTCCTGACGGGCCGAAAGGCCGGTGGTGGAAAGGGTGGAGGGAGTCATCGCGACGGGCGAACGCCGCGGATGGAGGCGTTCAGGGGTGCCCCTTCATTGTGAAACAGCCGCGCCAGTCCCCAACCAGAGCAGTTGCCGCACCGGGGGGCCGAGGTCCGCCGAGGCGGATGGGCCCTGCCCCAGGGCACCCACCCCGCGGGGCTCCGAATCGCCTGCCACCAGCCGCTCCGTCGCCCACCCCATGGCCCGGGCCGGTGGGGGCGGCGCCGTGCCCAGCTGACCCTCCGGCGGCAAGGGCCGCAGGGCCCCCACCAGCCTGCCCGTGGTGGGGTCTTCCTGGAGCTGGGTGCCCGGTTCCAGCTCCCAGGCGGGCAGGGCCCACCGCCCCGTCGCCCGCCCCTCCCGATCCAGGGTCAGCAGGCTCAGCTCCGGGCGCCGATCCCCGCCGAGCAAGGCCACCCACAGCCGTTCGCCGCCGCCCTGGCAGGTGGCCGCCAGCAGGGCCTCATTGCCGCGCCAGAGTTCCCTGGGCGGCTGGCCCGGCTCCAGCCATTCGAGCGACCGGCGGTAATCCGGCCAGTGGCGCCGCAGCAACGCGCGGCCGGAACGGGCGCAGAACGCAAGCAGGTCGCGGCTGCCGGGAAGGATCTGCCGCCGGGGCGGCCGGGGGGGCAACTGCTCCAGGGTGAGTCCCTCGTTGCGGGGCACCACCACCGCTCCGCCCTCCGGCAACAAACTGGCCGTGCCGATGGCATCGAGGGGCAAAGGCCGGGGCGACCCGCCTGGGGGCCAGAGCTGGGTTTGCACGCCGGCGCCCCCCATCCCGCCGGCCTGCACCAGCAGCTCCCCCCGCCGGTTGCCACTGATGTGGGCAAACAACACCCGTTCCTTCAACAGGGGCTGGGGCGCGTCCGCCGCCACGGGCGCCAGCCCCTGACCTTCGGGGGCCAGGTTGCGCTGACGCAAGGGCAGGCGCCATACCTGCTGCAGCCCCCCCTCCTCCCGGCTCACAAGGGCCAGGGCGGCCCCATCCCCCAGCCCCTCCACCGAGAGGATCTGGCGCCACCGCTTCGGCGTCAGGGGCCGCCAGCGGCCGTCATGGTCGCGCAGGTGGAGCTGATCCCCACCGGCAACGGGCACCACGGCCAGCAGGCGGGGGCGGGGATCCCAGAGCCAGCGGCGGGGCCGCAGGGGCACCCCGGCCAGGTCGCGGCCCGCCAGCGACAACCGCATGGGCCCCGACGGCCGCTGGCCGGGGGAGAGTGTGAGCAGGAACGTGTCGCCCTCCCCCAGCCAACGGTGGGCCAGGGGAGGCTCCAACCGGCTGGCGGCCAGGCTGGCGGGGTCCATGGGGCGACTGAAACGCAGGCGCAGGGCCGCCGGACCGGAGCTGGCGGGCGCCTGAACCAACTGGAGCAACCGCGGCGGCTGGCGCAGCAGCGCCTGTTGCAGCACCAGGGCCAACCCCACCAGGGCCCCCAGGGGCCAGAGGGGCGCCAACCCCGATCGCGCGGAGGAGGCGCTCATGGCTCCAGGGGCCTCGCTGGGCGCGGGATGGGCCGCACCCGCTGGGGCACCACCACCAGTCGCTCCTCGCCGCCGGGTCCGGGGTCGAGGGCCATCACGCCCTCGATGGCCACCCACTGATCCGCCGGGGGAGCCGGGCCCAGGGCCGACCAGCGCACGGGCAGGCCCACGGGCGCCGCATCGGCCAGGCAACAGCGCACCAGCAGGCGGGCCAGTTGGGGCGACTCACCGGGCACGGGCAACACAAAGCCGCTGATGCGCACCGGATCCCCCGCAAAGAGGCGTGGATCGGGCTGGGCCCGCATCAACCGCACCCAGTCGGTGAGGCTGCGTTGGGAGGGGGGCAACACAAAGGCCAACTCCTCCTCGGCCGTCTGGTCACGGGGACGTTGGCTGGCCAGATCGGCGAAGGAGGGCGCCGGCGGCCAGGCAAGCACGGCGGCGGCCACCAGGCTGGTGGCCAGGGTCAGCCAGCGGTCGACGGGCCGCGCCCGCTCCCGGGCGCCGGCGGCCCGGGGCCGCGCCTGGGCGAGCTGGGCCACGGCCAGGGCCGCCAGGGCCACCCCCGCCAGGGCCACCAGGGGGTGAAAGACCGCCCGCAGCAGCAGATCCAGTCGCCCGTCGACAGAGGCACGAAGCAGCACCAACCCCCACAACGCCAGGGCGGTGCCGCGCCACAACGCCGCTCGCCTGGGCCAGGGCGGCGGTGGTGGGGCCGCGGCGCGGGGCGGTGGGAGGGGAGAGGGAGTCGTCATCGGCGCCAGAGGTTCACCAGTTGGCCGATCACCAACACCAGGAGGCTGCTGCCCGCCAGGGTGAGCACCAGGGCCCGCGGGCGGAACACCTGACCCAACAGGCCAAAGAGCTTCAGATCAATCACCGGACCCAGCAGCAGAAACGCCAACAGGGCGCCGGGTGTGATCTGGGCCGCGAAGCCCAGGGCCAGGAAGGCATCCACGCTGGAGCACACCGACACCACCAGGGCGAACGCCATCAGCGCCAGGATCGACAGGGTGGGCTGGCCGCCAAGGGCGAGGAACCACTGGCGGGGCAGCAGGGTTTGCACCAGGGCGGCGATGGCGCAGCCCGCGACAAGCACCAGGGCCAGGGAGAGAAATTCCCCACTGCCGTGGCGCAACAGCTCCGTCGCTGTGGGACGGGCGGCCACGGCGGGCGGGGGAGGAGCGGAGGGAGCCGCACCGCCTAGCAGGCCACTGCGGCGCTCCAGGAGGCTCAGCTCCCCCAGGGGGCGGCTGAGGCGGCGCTCCTCCAGCAGGTCGCCCGGGAGCAACTCCCCCTCCCCCAACTGGCCGAGCAGCAAGGCCAGGCCCACGGCCACCACCACCGCCCCAAGGGGTCGCATCAGCAGCAACCAGGGCCGATCGGGGAAGGCGGCCCAGGTGCTCGCGAGCACGATGGGATTGAGCACGGGGGCGGCGAAGAGGAAGCCCAGGGCCGTGCCCACCGGCGCACCCGCCGCCAGCAACCGCCGGGTCACGGGCACGTTGCCGCACTCGCAGGCGGGCAAGGCCAGGCCCAGGCCCGCGCCGGCGAGGGGTCCCAGGAGGGGATGGCGGGGCAGCCGCCGCAGCCAGCGCCCCCCCGGGGCCACCCAGCGGGCCGCCGTGGCTATCGCCACGCCCCGGAGCAGGAAGGGCCGGGCCTCCATCAGCAAACCCTGGCACCGGGCCCAGGCGGTCGCCAGCCGTTGGGCCACCACGACTCCACTCATGGGGCGTCCCAAACCTCGGGGGGCCCTCCGGACGCGGCGAACCACTCCGGCGTGGCGGTGTAGAGGCCAGCGTTGGCCTCGTTCTCCCGGGCCTCCACCCGCCAACAGCAGGCCCGGCCCCCCTCCCGACCATGGAGCAGGGCATTGGCCCACTCCCACACCAACTGGGCGGTGGACTCCATCCCCACGTTGTCCATCACCCGCAGGTCGAGGCCCCCCAGGGCGTGAAGCTCCCGCCAGTGGGGGAGGAGGGGATCATCGGCGCTGGCCAGGAAGGTGTGGTCAAAATGCTCGGCCAGGCGCTGGCGCAGGGGCTGAAGACTGGAGAAATCCACCACGAAGCCGCAACCGTCGAGCTGGTGGGCGGCAAACCAGAAGGTGAAGGCACGGCTGTAGCCATGCACGTAGCGGCAATGGCCCCCATGGCGCCATTGGCGGTGGGTGCAGGGAAAACCACTGAACGTCTTGCTGCAGGTGTGGGCCGCGGGGAAGGGCATGGGGGAGGATCGCTGCAGCTGGAAACGCGCCCGTCGTGGCCTCCCACCCATCCTTTCATCCCTCCGGCCCCGCGGAGGCTGCGGAGGCCCTGGCGGCGACGTTGCGCTGGAATGAGGCGGGCCTGATCCCCGCCATCGCCCAAGACTGGCTGGACGGGGCCGTGTTGATGCTCGCCTGGATGAACGCCGACGCCCTGCGCCACACCCTGGACACAGGAGAGGTGCACTACTGGAGCCGTTCCCGCCAGGAGCTCTGGCACAAGGGGGCCACCAGCGGCCACATCCAGAAACTGCGGGGTCTGCGTTACGACTGTGACGCCGACGCGCTCCTGCTCTCGGTGGAGCAGACCGGCGACGTGGCCTGCCACACCGGCGCCCGCAGCTGCTTTTACGACGCCACCACCCCTCCCAGTGGCGGCGGTCCCCTGGCGGCTCCGCCCCCTGCGGAGGTGTGTGCGGAGCTGGCGCGGGTGATCGCCGGGCGCCGCGACAGCCCTGAGGAGGGCAGCTACACCAACAAGCTGCTGGCCGGAGGAGACAACCGCATTCTCAAAAAGATCGGCGAGGAGAGCGCGGAGTTCGTGATGGCTTGCAAGGACGACGACAAGCAGGCCATCGCCGCGGAAGCGGCCGACCTGTTGTTTCACCTGCAGGTGGCCCTCGCCCACCACCACGTGGAATGGCGCCAGGTGCAGCGGGTGTTGGCCGAGCGGCGCGGCGCCCCCCGACGCCCCGCCGCGCCATGACCTTGGCCCCCCGCCACACCGCCTTCCTGAGGCGCCTGCACGACAGCCCACGCCAGCGCTGGGCCTGGGCAGCGGGCAGTGCCGTCCCCCTGGTGGGCCTGCCTGTGCTGGTGAAACACGGCCTGAGCCGGCGCACCCTCACCCCCGCCGTCTACGGCGTCACGGCCCTGGGGGCGGCCAGCTTTGCCCTGGCGGTCACCATCCCCGTGATTCTGCCCAGCGGACCGATGATCCCCAACCGCCACGGTGGGGTGGCCTTGAGTGTGCTGTTGGCGGCGGCGGGCTTCGCCCTGGGTCACCGGGCCGGCCAGGAGCGCGACGCGCGGCAAGCCCGTCGCTGGCTGACCTTGGAAAGCGACGACGGACGGGAGGGATGAGCGAAACGGGACCCTCTCCGAGCGACTGGCCTTCAGAGAGGGTCCGGTGAGAGCTGCTCAATGGCCCAAGCCATCCAGGGGCCAATGTCCTATGGCCTGACTAGGCCACCAGGCTCACATCACAAACATAAGAGCGGGACCAGTAGGTGAACGTACCCGTTCCCTTCCAATGGGCATCAACGGCGAAACTGGCAGTGACAGGAACATCAAAGCTACCGATGGCCGGTGGGGGGAGGCTGACGAACGCGTCTCCATGAACGGCTCCGACCTTCACAATCGTGCCCAGCCCCGCAGCGTGAATCGCACCGGTCACGGAAGCCTCAAAGTGTTGGGGGGCAGCCGTGCCTGCCAGAATCGTGCCCACGGCACGGCCATTGGCTGCGCCGGAGACAGCATTAACAACCAGTAAGCCTTCAGGGTGCGGGACAGGAAAAAGTCGCACTAAGCCACTGAATCACCAGCTGGGTGACGTCAGACTAAAAGTGTTGTCGATGTCATAACGACGACGACTGATCAGTCGTTGGGAATCATGGAAGGCATCTCCCCTCCATGGCGATGAGCCATCCAGGCCTGCTCC
>JBKDSY010000225.1:0-4367 GCA_046340755.1 Cyanobacteriota bacterium | reverse complement strand
CCCAGACCGGCAGGGTCCATGGCGCAAACATCTCTGAAGGAAGTGTCTCAGACTTGATGCGGCGTTGAGAGGGGACTTCCTGTGAGTCTTGCTGTGAATCATCCAGGTAGTGTAATACACCACACCAAGTCGCCGGCTGAGTTGTAAAGCGGTCCAAAGCTGTCACCTTTCGATTTCTTCGACCCGGGGACATTCCAAGGGGTCCGGGCGCGGAACTTTAGCTGGACACCTCTAGTCAAAGGGTCAGCTCTTATTGGAAGCTCTGGACCGATTCCACTGGCAATGATTTGGTGGAGTGCAGTCATGAAGAAGATTCATTGCTTATGACCCTGCGGATGATTGGAGTCTGTAATATTTGATCTACCCCTGAGCCATCCGCCCTGTCTTCAAGTGGGGCCAAAAGCCCGACGCCCTGAACCTCATGAATCAGCTCAGCTCTAAAGCGCAGGCCTATGCCACTCGGGCGATGAAGGCTGCGCGTAGGCCACTCGATCGAGACGTTTATGACGTGGCTGTGGGAACCGTCGCGGTGGGGGCCGCCCTCAGTGCGCTTAACAATTTGGTGCTCGATCCACAGCAGAATCAACCGACTTGGTTCAGCCATGGCCAACCATGGTGTGGCGGCATCGGATCTGGTGTCCAAGTTGCCGGGGGACTTGGAGCACTACGGCACGGCTGCTGTTGATACCTTCCTGCGAGGCGGCGACCCCCTTGGCAAGCAATGGTCTCACCGGCAGAGCCAACACCACGCCCCGCACCTGGCAGCGGAGGCGAGTAACGGTTTATGGGAGGACGGCACGCTCAATCTCGCCCGCGGTGCCAGAACCATGACTTGGCTGGAGCGGATGCGAGCCTGCGCTGACAACCACCTCGATGGCTTGATCGCCGTGGTGCAGACGCAAGGCTTTTGGCGACGCACCCTCGGCAATGGCCTGGAAGCCAGCGCCTATGCGGCAGCCATCGCCGCTGTGGATCAACTGCTGATTCATCGCGATGCGCTCATCAACGGCTCCGCCGACGCTAGAGGGAAACACCTTCTGCACATCCTCCAAACCAGTGGGCTGATCGCCGCCGGTGCTCTGCCGGTGTCCGCGTTCTTGGCGGTGGCCCTTTTGGTGGTGCCAGGTTTGGTTGTTGTCATGGCTCCCCTTGGCTTCGTCAGCTTTGCAGGGCTTGGGTTGCGATTGATCCACTCAGCTCTGCGCCACCCCAGCCGGCAGGAACAACAGGCCCTCAAACAGCTCCAAGGCCTACTGCGGGACAGGTTCACCACCACGGTGGGCGACAACCTTGGCAGCGTGACCATCCTCCTCAAGGAACTTGACGACAGCAGGCCTGACCCGGCCCATGCGCCGTAGCTCATGACGTTTCACTCGCGGCAATCAGCCTCGGGATTCGTCCAGGAGGCCCATGCGGCTCTGTTGCCCCAGGCCGAGTCACCCCTTCGCAGGGCTTGCTCCGGATCCAGGGCATCCCGCTCCGGTCAGCTCAGCCCATCGCCCTCGCCTCTACCCAGGCGGGTCTGACGCCCTGTCCATCCCCCAGGCAATGGCCCATGCTCACAAGACCGGACTCCGCCTTGGGCTCCTCGGGGATCGCCAAGGAAAAGCCATGGGCACCCTTTCACACTGGCCCCACCCCAGCGGCAGCAATCATTAACTCTGGCTGTTTGCGCAGCCCTTGTAGCCGCTCGGGGTGGGGGCTCATGACGGGCGTCCCACGCCGTTCCTTCCATGGCGATCGCCTCCGGTCCCTGCTATCAGATCCGTGCCCTGGTGATGCATGTCTATCCCGATGGCATCAAGGAGTATGGCCATGAGCGCCACACTGTTCCCCTTGGTCGTCGAGGCAAGCTCCTTAAAAAGGTGCGCTTCATTCCGGCTGAGAAGGCCCATGCTCTCGCTCGCAAGCTGCAGGGGCGGTTAGGCACCACTTTGTCGGTGCTCTGAGGCTTAAGGCCTTAGCCGGCCGGTAGTTCCCAGCCGGTTTTCCCCTGGGCGTTGCTTGACTTGGTTGAATCGGGATCAGAGAGCAGAGAAAATATGAAAATAGACCCTGTGGAAAAAAAATTGGGCGCCTTCGGCGCCAACAGCCAAAGTGTAAAGATCTAAAGAGTTTAAGGGTAAAGAATTAGTCCTGGGGGAGGCAGCAGACGCGGAAACCGACGTTCTTGCTGCGGAAGACCGGGTGGTCCCTGCTGCGGTAGGCCGAGCGACAGAGCCCGGGAATGTCGACCCAAGAGCCACCGCGCAGCAGCTTGGTTTCACCTCCACCATGGGACCAGACACTTCCATCAGCAGGCGCATCCTGATAGGAGTTATGCCATGGATCAGCGCACCATTCCCACACATTTCCGTGCATGTCATGCAAGCCCCATGGGTTGGCCGGGAAACGACCAACATCTGTCGTTTGTTCAAGGTAACAACCCTTTGGTCCAGTTCCATAGGTAGGGGATCCATCAAAGTTTGCCATTTCTGGAGTCAACGTGTCTCCAAACGCAAACGGGGTGCTCTTTCCAGCTCGGCAAGCATATTCCCACTGCGCTTCACTGGGGAGAACATACCGGCCCCCCGTACGCAAACTCAGACGCCGGCAAAACTCCATCGCCTCATGCCAGCTCACCTGTTCCACAGGGCGATTCGCTCCACTGAATCTGGATGGAGCAGGATTCAGATCCACTTCAACTTTCCCCCAACATGCCACCACCCCCCACTGCGCCTGAGTCACTGGGGATTGGCCTAGGAAAAAGCTCCGGAGGCTCACCTTGTGTTGGGGGCCTTCATGTGACTGGCGTTCAGGTTCATTTCGAGGGGATCCCATCAGAAACTCCCCTGCCGGAATCTTGATCATGGTGATCGCCACACCCTCCGCCAGCTTCTCCTGATAACCCCTCACCGTGAGCGGTTCCTCTTTCTTCCGCCACTGATCACCCTCACGCACCAACCAGCCTCGGGTGGTGGGGATCTGGATCAGGGGTGGGGCCTTGGAACTCCGAGCCTCAAGCTGCACCTGCGGCTGAGACGTTTTGAGATTGGCCTGCCGCTCCAGATCCTGAGTTTCCCTGGCCTGCCGATGCAACTCCTCCTTTTCCTTGGCAATCCGCTCCAGTTCCGCCCGGGCGCGCTCCGCCTCGGCTCTTGACGCCTCCGCCTCAGCCTTCCACCGCTCCGCCTCAGCTCGAGCTTCGCTTTCCGCCCTCAACCGCTCATTCTGGGCAGCCTCTTCTAATTGCCGCTTGGCCTCCTGTTCCGCTAACACCCGCTCTTCCTCTTCCCGCCGAGCCGTGGCTTCCGCCTCCGCCACCTGTTGCGCTGCACGCTGGTCCTGATGGATGCGCTCAAACACCTCATAGATGTGATCCGTGATCTCCACGAAGGCCCGATCCCGTTGCACCTCGTCCATATCCCCCAGAGTCAACTTGGCAGGGATTACGGCTTGATACTGCTCAATCTGCCGGAACCGCTTCCAGGAGCAGGGCAACAAGGGCACCCAAAGGATCTTCAATCCGTTGGTCTTCGCAGCCTCGAACAGGGTGGGCAGCTCCTTGCGTTGGATGAAGTCAGAAGCCAAGAAGTTCTTGCTTACCAATAACAAAGCCACCTGCGCCCTGGCCAAGGCCGCTTCAATTTCCTTGAGCCATTCATCACCTGGATCGATGCGTGTGTCATCCCAGATCTGCACATCACACAACATCTCCAGCGGTTTGAGATGAAGTTTCAGATCATCCAGCCAGCGTTGGTCTTTCTGGCTGTAGCTGATAAAGAGTTCACGACGATGCCGCCGTCCGTCAGCGCTGCCTTCTGGATGGCCCCCATCTCCACTCACTCGCCCCGCCATCGCCACTACCCCGAAGATAGGGCAGCCTGCAGCCCACGGTCCTCAGGCCAGAGCGCCACCAATCAGAAGGGCGCCACGTACGGAGCGCCCTTCTGCTTCGCAGAAGCCTTCGGCTAGGGCCTGTTGCAGGGATGGGACTCGCGCCTTCCTGGTCTTGGCCTCTGAACCATGAATAGACCAGCATGGGACTCCTGTCAGTGCGGCAAACCACCAGGTGATTCGACCACCAAAGTCAGGGCCACCAGACCGCCAGCTCCAACCAACAGCCTGAGCCCAACCCCCCACCAATCCGTAGCGGTGCCAGCCGTGAGTGCGGAGCAGAACCAACTGAGGGGCTTCTGTGGTGCCATGAGACCCCAGAGCCATGGCAGCCAACAAACGGAACCCCCTGTGTCAGGAAAGTTGTCCACCCGGATTGACCAGTCCACCAGGGGGCCAACCGAACCAGTATGAAACCGACCTATGACGCCGCTGTTAAGGAGGAGGTTCACAAGCGCATGAGCCCTCCCAACCGGGAAAGCATTCCAGAG
>JBKDSY010000224.1:0-19646 GCA_046340755.1 Cyanobacteriota bacterium | reverse complement strand
GGCCATCCCCTTTGCCAGGCTGCTCCCAGGCGGTGCCCCACCCCCATGCGTTTCCTCGCCTGGCCCCTTTCCCTGCTCCTGCCATGGATGTCCCCGGGCTTTGACCCCCAGGCCATCCTGCGGCGCGCCCAGACACGCCAGGTGGGAGGGGTGACCGTGAGCATGGCCACCCTCGGCTCCGCGGAGGCCCAGCAACTGGTGGGGTTTGATCTGGCCAAGGCCAACATCCAGCCGGTGTGGATCCGGGTGCGCAACACGGACCCCACCCCCTACTACGTTCCGCCGATCACGATCGACAACGCCTACTTCTCCCCTCTGGAGGTGGCCTGGCAAGGACACCGCTTCCTGGATCCCGACGGCAACGCCCGCCTCGATGCCCGCCTGCGGGGACTCGATCTGCCCGAGGTGGTGAACCCCGGCGCCACCATCAGCGGCTACGTCTTCACCAACCTGGACGAGGGCATCAAGTATGCCGATGTGGAGTTGGTGGCGCCGGGCCGTCGGCGGGTCAGGCGGCTGTCGTTCCTCACCCCGGTGCCGGGGATGCGCACCGACTTTCAGCGGGTGAACTGGGATCACCTGATCGCCCCGGGTCGGGGCACGGTGCTCACGGAATCCCAGCTCAAAACCTGGTTGGAAGCCCTGCCCTGCTGCACCCTTGGCGGCGATCGGCGCACCCCCGCCGACCCCCTCAACATTGTGCTGATCGGCAACGCCGACGCCGTCTTCCCGCCCCTGGCCCGGCGCGGTTGGCATGTCACCCAAACCCTCTCGGCGGAGTCGGCCTGGGAGACCATCAGCTCCTCCCTGCTGGGGTATCGCTACCGCTACGCGCCGGTCTCCCCGCTGCGGATGTTTGGCCGTCCCCAGGATCTGGCCCTGCAGAAGGCCCGCGGGGATGTCAACCAGCGCAATCACATGCGGCTCTGGCTGGCCCCGGTCACCCTGAACGGCACGCCGGTGTGGGTGGGGCAGATCAGCCGCGACATCGGCGTGCGCCTGACGGCCAAGACGATCACCACCCACAAGATCGACCCGGCCGTGGATGAAACCCGCTGGTATCTGATGCAGGATCTGTACTTCTCCCAGGCGTTGGAGCGGTTTGGCTTTGTGCGGGGCGTCGGCGCGGCGCCACCGGAGCGGCCCCGGTTCAACTACACGGGGGATCCCTACGAAACCGATGGCCTGCGCGCCGTGCTCTGGATGTCCTCCCAACCCGTGAGCGTCCACCGGGTGAGCACCCAGTGGCCCATGCCCGGCCCTCAATCCACCGCGTGGGCGTGGCGGCGGTAGAGGAAATCCAGGGCGTGATTGCGCAACTGGCCGTAGCGCGGATCCTCTTGAATGGTCACATAGGAGCGGGGTCGCTCGAACGGCACCGTTAGAATCTCGCCGATGGTGGCTTCCGGCCCGTTGGTCATCATCACGATCCGGTCGGCCAGGAACAAGGCCTCGTCGATGTCGTGGGTGATCATCAACACGGTGGGGCGCTGCTCCCGCCAGATGGCCAGCAATTCCTCCTGCAACTCTTCCTTGGTGATCGCGTCGAGGGCGCCGAAGGGCTCGTCCAGAACAAGCACCGCCGGCTCCACCGCCAGGGCCCGGGCGATGGCCACCCGCTGCTTCATGCCCCCCGAAATCTGCCCTGGCCGTTTATCGGCCGCCTCCGTCAGATGCACCATCTCCAGGTGGTGATCCACCACCTGCCGGCGCCGGTTGCCATCCAATTCCGGCCGGGCGGCCCGCACCGCCAGCTCCACGTTTTGCCGCACGGTTTGCCAGGGCAACAGCGAATAGTTTTGAAACACCACCATGCGGTCGGGGCCGGGCCGTTCAATGGGTCGCCCTTCCAGGGAGACCCGCCCACTGCTGGGCTTCAAAAACCCGCTCACCATGTTCAACAACGTGCTCTTGCCGCAGCCGGAGTGGCCAATGACGCACACGAATTCCCCCTTGCTCACCTGCAGATTGATCTCCCGCAGGGCTTCAAACGGTCCCCGGCGTGTGTGGAACACCTGCCCCACCCCCGCGAATTCCAGATAGGCACTGGCCGTGGTCATGGCAGCTCGTTGCGGGGGGAAGGAACGGTGTCGAGGCGGCTTTGGGGCAGGGTCACCGCCGCCACGGGGGGCTCGGGGCTGCCGGGCAGGGCCCGCAAGTAGGCCAGGGGGTCGTCCTGCTGGAAGGGGATGCCATCGGTGAGGGTGAAGGGGTGGCGATCGGGCCGCAGCACCGGGTAGCCCGCCGCTTCCAGGGCCCGATCGCAGAGATCGGGCCGGTAGACCTGGCTGAGCAGTTCGAGGCGGTTGCTGGGGAAGGGACACCAGCCCCAACGGCTGAACTGGCTCAAGATCCACGCTCCCTCCGCCCGGTTGGGCAGATGGGCCCGATCGGCGTGGTAGCGGTTGAAGGCCAACAGCTCCCGCGGCGGGGCCCCCGTGCCAAGGTCAAACTGACGCCCCAGGGCAATGGCGGCCCGGGTGCCGAGCCATTGGGGTTGGCTGAGCACGCGGGTGAGTTCCCCCCGCCGACCGCCATCATCACAGCGTTCGGCTGCCCGCATCAGGCCGGCGCAGAGGGCCTCCAGGGCCTCCCCATGGCACTCCGCCCAGTCTTCCTAGCAGGTGAGCACCGTTTCCGGATGGCCCGGCCAGATGTCCAGGTCGGTGGCGAGCACATACCCCTGCCGGTCCTCCACCGCCTCCGCCACCCGGTAGCGACCGGCGATGAAGCCATCGATCCGCTCGCCCCGCAAGGCGCCATGCATCGCCATGGGGGAGAGCACGGACAGCGACAACTGGCGCTCCGGGGAGATGCCCCCCGCGGCCAACCAGTGGCGCAGCAACAGTTCCGCGATGCCGTGGCGTTGGGGCACGGCGATCCGCAGGGGCTCCGCCCGTTGGCGCAACACCTGCCCCAAACTCTCCCGATCCCTCACCCCCTCCCCCAGGAAGGAGCGCGCCAGGCAGAGGGCATTGCCATTGCGGCTCACGGTCATCGGGGTGATGGCGGGCCAGGGGGCCTGGCCGTTCAATCCCAGGGCCAGGGCGAGGGGAGCGGTGGCGGCCGTGATGGCCGCGTCCAGCTCCCCGGCCAGCAACCGCTCCTCAAGGCGATCCCAGTTGGCGAAGGGCACCGCCACGACGCGCACCCGGTTGGCATCGAAGAGGTTGTCCGCCAGGGCCAGGGCCAGGGGAGCGATGTCGAGGCCAGGCAACACACCCAGCCGCACCGTGGTGGCCCGGCCCGCGGTGGACACCCGGGGCCCGCCCGCCACAGGCGCGGGAGCAGGAGCAGCGGCCACCAGGGTCAACTCCTGCGCCCGCTCCGCGCGCCGTTGGCGCAGGCGGCGCTGCTGCTGCAGGAAGCCGATCAACTCCGACCGCAGCTGGTAGTAGCGGGGGTGATCCATCACCTCCAACCGGTGGCGGGGCCGGGGGATCGGCACCTCCAGGATCTGGCCGATTTCGGCTTCGGGGCCGTTGGTGAGCATCACCACCCGATCCGAGAGCAACAGGGCCTCGTCCACGTCGTGGGTGACCATCACCGTGGTCACGCCCGCCTCCTGGCAGAGGCCCATCAGCTGCTCCTGCAGGTTGCCGCGGGTGAGGGCATCCAGGGCGCCGAAGGGCTCATCCAACAGGAGCAGGCGGGGCCGGATGGCCAGGGCGCGGGCGATGGCCACCCGTTGCTTCATGCCCCCGGAGAGCTCACCGGGCAACTTCTCGGCCGCCGGAGTCAAGCCCACCATGGCGATGGCCTCCTCCACCCGGGCCTGCCGCTCGGCGGCGCTGCTCTGGCCCAGCACCCGATTCACGGCCAGGGCGATGTTTTGCCGCACGGTCTGCCAGGGCAGAAGGGAATAGTTCTGAAACACCACCATGCGGTCGGGGCCGGGCTCCGTCACCTGACGGCCCTCCATCAGGATGCCGCCGCGGCTGGCCTGGTCGAGGCCGGCCAACAGGTTGAGCAGGGTGCTCTTGCCGCAGCCGGAGTGGCCGATCAGCGACACAAACTCCCCTTCCGCGATCTCCAGGTCGATGTCCTTGAGGGCGATGTAGCGACCCCCATCGGCAAGGGGGAAGACCTGGGTGACATCGTCCACCGTGAGGAAGGCCACCACGTCAGTTGGCCCCCCGGGCGACACGGCGCCCCGCCCAGGCCACCAGGCGGTCGAGGGCCAGACCCACCAGGCCCACATAGAGGATGGCCAGGATGATCTGACTGGAACTCGAATCGCCGCCGGCGTTGTAGGCATCCCAGATGAAATAGCCAATGCCGCCGTCGGCCTTGAGCATCTCGGCGGCCACAATGGCCAGCCAGGCCAGGCCCACGGCAATGCGCAGGCCGGTGAACACATAGGGAACCGTGGCGGGAATCACGATGTTGCGGATGTATTCACCCTTGCGCAGCCGCAGCACCCGAGCCACGTTGGTGTAATCCTGAGGGATTTCGCGGATGCCCACCGCCGTGTTAATGATAATGGGCCAGATGGCGGTGATGAATATCACAAAGATCGCCGAGGTGTTGGCGTCCTGAAACACCATCAGTGAGATCGGGAACCAGGCCAGGGGGGGCACGGTGCGCAACACCTGGATCACGGGATCGAGCCCTTTCCCCATGAACCGGCTCAGACCCAGCAGCCCGCCAATGGTCACGCCGATCAGGGCCGCCAGGCCGTAGCCCAGGGCGACCCGTTGCAGGGAGATCAGGATCTGCCAGCCCAGCCCCTTGCTGGTGCCCCCGTCATCGAAGAAGGGCTGGCTGATGTAGGGATCCCAGGTTTCCGTCACAACGGTGATCGGTCCGGGGAGCCGGGCCGCGCCCAGGACTTGGGAGAGGATCTGCCAGGCCACCAAAAAACCGCCGATGCAGACGATGTAGGGCAAGAAGGGCCGCAGGAACGGCCGCACGCGACTGGTGCGTCGAGACCGCCCCGGGGCGGTGGTGGAGGTGGTTGCCATCGTCAGCTCAGGGCCTTGATCGCCAAGCCATCGAGGTAGGCCTTGGGATTCTCTGGGTCAAAGACAACGCCGTCGAAGAAGGTTTCCTTGCCGCGGGAGTCGCTGGCGGGAATCGCCGCCTTCTGACCGATCGCCTCGGCCGCCTCCTTCCAGATGTCGGCGCGGTTCACCTTGTTCACCAGGGCGGCGATGTCGGTGCTGGCGGGAAGATAGCCCCAGCGGATGTCTTCGGTGACAAACCAGGTGTCGTGGCTCTTGAAGGGGAACGAGGCCTGGCCACTCCAGAACTTCATGGTGAAGGGGCTGTTCTCCACCACCCGACCGTCGCCGTAATCCACCTTGCCGGACAGGCGGGGTTTGATGTCGGCAACACTGGCCTTGATGTATTTGTCACGGGCCACGATTTCACACATCTCATCCAGGTTGGCGGGATCCTCACACCAGATCTGGGCCTCCTGAACCGCCATCAGCAGGGCCTTCGCCGCCTTGGGGTTCTGATCCACCCAATCCGAGCGCATCGAGAAGGATTTTTCAGGATGTTCCTTCCAGATCTCACCCGTTTGGGTGGCGGTATAGCCAAGTTTCTTGTTGACCAGGCGCTGCCCCCAGGGTTCACCCACACAGAACATATCCATGGTGCCGGTCTGCATGTTGGCCACCATCTGCGGCGGGGGCACCACCACCAGATCGGCCTGGGTGTTGGGGTCTAGGCCATTGGCGGCGAGCCAGTAGCGCATCCACAGATCGTGGGTGCCCCCCGGGAAGGTGACGGCGGCCTTGAGCTTGCGGCCCAAACTCTTGCTGGCCTTGGCCAGCCCCTCCTTGTTGTTCACGCTCAGCTTCTCGTCGAGCAAATCCTTCGAGGCGCTGATCGCCTGGCCCTGGGTGTTCAACCGGGCCAGGGTGTACATCGGCAGCGGTTGCTTGCTTTTTGTGATCTTGCCCGCGGTCAACAACAAGGGCATGGGGGCAAGGATATGGGCGCCATCGATTCCCCCCTTGGCTGAACCCAGCTCCAGGTTGTCGCGGGTGACGGCCCAAGAGGTCTGCTTCATCAGCTTCACCTCGGGCATGCCGTGCTTGGTGAAGAAGCCTTTCTCCTTGGCGATGATCAAGGGCGACGCATCGGTGAGGGCAATGAAGCCCAGGGTGGCCCCCTTCACCTCGGTGTCGCCGCCCGCCGCGCCGCTGGCCGCGCTTTCGGTTTTGGTGGCGGTGGCGGGAGGTTTACCGCCGCAGGCCGCCACCACCACGCTGCTGACGGCCGTGCCTGCGGCGGTGAGCAGGAAACGGCGACGGGAAAACGATGCCATGGGGTTGGGTCGTAACGATGGAGAGAGATCGGTCGGGGCAGGGAAAACCCTGGGCATCCCCGCAGACTGGATTGGGGAGTCGAAAGACACCCTGAACGATGGGCCCCGGGAGCGAATCGCTCCCGCGCGGTGAGCGCTCGCGGAGGAGTTGCCCCTGTGGAGAGGAACCTGGATCAACTCTCCAAAACGGAGTCACCTCATCCAAGGAAACCAGAAAGGCTGGCTTCCACTGAAGGATGACGAGTTGAATCGAATCAGGGATGGGGAAGATGGGCCACCTGGAGGGAGAGCGGGAGGTGGCGCGCTACGAAAATCTGGCTGTGCCTCTGAAACGACGCGCACGGGTCAGAAGAAAAAGAAGCGCGGCGCAAAGGCTGACCGTTGGGCTATGGAACCATCGGCTGGCGCCCCACGCTGTTGCAAGGGCTACAGAACAACGGGGCCTAGGCATCGGGGGCCTTCAGGGCAAACTCCTCCAGGGCCCTGGGCAGGTTGCGGTGCTCATGGCCCGGGTGGCTGAGCTTCACCAGGGCAAAGCGTTGCAGCTCATCCAAGCCACTCCAGGCCTCCAGACCCACCGCCACCCCCAACTCGCGGCAGGAGGCCGCCAGACCCGCGGGAAGGGTCTCTCCCCGCTGCCAATCGGCCCCCTCCGCGGGGGGCAAGGGGCGGGCGGGCCCCTGGGGCAGGGTGGCGCTGCGCTCCAACAGCCACTGGCGCAGGCCCCCCAGGGAGGGGCCATCGTCGGGCCAGGCCAGCAGCCGCTCCCGCTCCTCCCTGGCCAGACCATGCCAGGTGGCCAGTTTCAGCTTCACCCCAGCCAGGTCGAGCTTGCGTCTGACGGCCATCGGCAAGCAGCGCAGATCGCCGGCGAACTCGGCCTCAAAGCGAAACATCCGGCTGGCCAGGTCGTCCGGCAAGGGGGAAGCCGGGGCCCTCACGCTGCCAGCTCCCCCCGCAGACGCTCGCCCGCCTGGGCCAACAGCAGGGCGCGGGCCTGGTCGAGGGCGGCGGTCAGACTGGAGAAGAGGTCGCTCTGCCAGAGCAGGCAACCCAGGTTCCAGAGCAGGGCCTCGGCCAAGGGGCCCTCCCCCCGCAGGGCCGCCAGGGCCTGCTCCCGCCACTCCTCCAGGGAGGTCCAGGGCACCTCGGGGGCGGTGACGCCATGGTCGCGGGGATGGAGCAGCAGGCGCTCGGTGTGCTCTCCCCGCAGCCGGGCGGCGATGCCCGCCCGGGTGGTGGGCAGATCGGTGGACCCCTCCAGGCCCTTGATCGTCAGCACGTCGCTCTCCCCGCAGGCCCGCAGGGCCGCCCAGGCCCGCTGCTCGGTGGGGGGATGCACGAAGCCGCTCACCAACAACCGCTCTCCCCGATGCGGCGTCCAGAGCAACTCCAGGCTGGCCACCGGCGGCCGCTTGCCGATCAGGTCGCGGGGGGGCACCAGCTCCTCGGCGGCGGGGAAATGGCGGGGCTGGTGGGTGAGGGCCAGATTGTGACGGTCTAGCCGCTCCTGCAGGGCGTCCACCCCCAGCGCATCCCACCGAAGCCCGAGCGCCGCGAACAATTCCGCCAGGGTGACGCCATACTTCACGGGCATGGGCTCGCCGCCGTGGAGCACCACCGCCTGGCCCGCCGCGGCCAGGGTGAGGGCCACCAGGGGCAGCAGGGGCGCCGTGCGGCTGCGGCCGTCGTAGGGGACGCCGAAACAGAGGGCCCGCCGACCCGGGGTGGTCAGGGCGGGCCCCAGGGTTCGGTAGGTGTCGAGCATGCCGCTGAGCTCCTCCGGGGAGGGCCTGCGAATGCGATGGGCGATCAAAAACGCCCCCAGCTGAGCGGGATCCAGCCGACCGGAGAGCATCAGCTCCATCGCCTCGCGGGCTTCCTCCCGGCTCAGGCCCGTGCTGGTGTGCTCCCCGCTGCCCACCTTGGCGATGAGGTCGCGGAAGCGAGCCCGCTCCGGCCCCATGGCGGCCAGGTGGCGAGCCCGACGGTCGTCAACGGCCGCCACTCCAGCCCCACCCTCGGCAGTGTTTGGTATCGGTTGCAACAAGACCCTGGCCTGTCATGGTCCACATTGTGGCGGGAGAGCGGCCCACCGTTGCAAGATTCCGCCCCCAGGGGGCTCGAATCCTGGCCCCGATTCGCTGGCGGAATGGAGTCCCGCCCGAATGGCGTGGCTCAACGTCGTTCCTCCGCCCAACCGCACCATGGCTTCCCCTGCTGCCTCCCCTGCCGAGGTGTCCCCTCCCCAGGGGTCCGGCCCCCGGGCCACCCCGCCCAACAAGATCGAGCAGGCCAAGGCCAGCTTCTGCGGCCTTGAGCTGGCCCCCCGTCTCGGGGAGCTGGCCGCGGCGGGGTGGGAGAGCCTGGACGAAGCCACCCTCACCATTCATCTGAAGTGGCTGGGCATCTTCTTTCGCCCCGTCACCCCCGGCCGCTTCATGGTGCGTCTGCGCCTGCCCAACGGCCTGATCAACGCCGATCAACTGGAGGCCCTGGCCGATGTGGTCGACCGCTGCGGAGACGAGGGCAGCGCGGACGTCACCACCCGGCAGAACCTCCAGCTCCGGGGGCTGCTCCTTGAAGACATGCCCCCCCTGTTGAGGGAGCTGGAACGGGTGGGGCTCACCAGCCGGCAATCGGGCCACGACAATCCCCGCAACGTCACCGGCAACCCCCTGGCGGGCATCGACCCGGAGGAAGTCATCGACACCCGCCCCCTGGTGGGGGCCATCCAGGATGCCCTCCTCGGTCCGGAGGGCCCCCGGAACCTGCCGAGGAAGTTCAACGTCGCCGTCGGTGGCGCACCCGACAGCTTCCTGCTCCACAACGACCTCGCCTTCCTCCCCGCCCTCCACGGGGAAGACCTGGGCTTCACGGTGATGGTGGGCGGCTTCTTCTCCGGGCAGCGCAACGCCTTGGCCATTCCCCTGGGGTTGTGGCTGCCAGCCTCCGCCCTGACGGGCTTCACCCTGGCCGTGCTGCGGCACTTCGAGCAGTGCGGCGATCGGGCCGTGCGCAGCCGCACCCGCTTGATGTACCTCATCGACGAGCTGGGTCTGGAGGCCTATCGGCACGCCGTGACCGCCGTCCACCGCGACCTGCGGGGGGCCGAGGAGGCCGCCCTGGCGCGGCCCCACGATGGCTGCCACCTGGTGAACCGCCCGCCCCGCGATGTCTGCGGCGTGCATCCCCAGAAGCAGGCCGGCCTCTCGTGGGTGGGATTGAATGTGCCGATGGGCCGGCTCGACGCCGGGGCCATGGCCGACCTTGCCCAGCTGGCCCGCACCTGGGGTTCCGGAGAGCTGCGCTTCACGGAGAGCCAGAACGTGGTGATCCCTGATGTGCCCGACCAGCGGATCGAGGCTCTCCGGGCGGAACTGGCCACGGCGGAGCGGCAGCGAGCCTTCCAACTCGCCCCCGGGCCGCTCCTGGCGGAGGCCGTGAGCTGCACGGGCAACCGCTACTGCAGCTTCGCCCTCATCCCCACCAAGACCACCGCCCAAGAGGTGGTGGAGGAGTTGGAGCGGCGGCTGGAGCTGCCCCACCCCGTGCGCACCCATTGGACGGGCTGCCCCAATGCCTGCGGCCAGCCCTACATGGGCCAGATCGGCCTGATGGGGGCCAAGGCCCGCCTGGAGGGGCAGATGGTGGAGGCGGCCAAGATTTTCCTGGGGGGTTCCATGGGGGCCGAACCCCGCCTGGCCGAGGTGCACCACAAGGGGGTGCCCCTGGAACAGCTCACGGATGCCCTGGAGTCACTGCTGGTGGAACGGTTTGGGGCCACGCGCCGGCGCCCTTCCCCATGAGGCGCCCCAGCCTGGGGGCCCACCAGGCGCGGCGCGGGGGGGTCTGGCTCTGGCACCAGCGCCCATCCGTCGCCTCCATCTCGTTGGAGTCGCCGTGGTCTCCCACCCCGTAGAGCAGGTGGGTGATCCGATCGGGATCCAGATCCAGGGCGGCCACCTCCTGCCAGAGCCGGCGGGTGCGGCTGGCATCAGCCCGCACAAACTGGGCCTCCACCAACTGGCGGGTCAGCCGAAACACCAGCTGGCGCTGCTTCAGGGCCGCGAAGGTCAGGCCACCCGTCTGGCCCTCCAGGGCACGCCGCCGGCCCAGAGGCTGGGCACAGGCCCGGGGCGCGCCGACCGCCAGCGTTTCCACCATCCCGTCCATCGATCGTCCTCCCGGAGCAGCCGTGACGCTCCTCACTTTCGGCAACGGCCATGACCCCCACCATCCTTTGCCATGAAACGTATCGGTTGTTACATCCCCTGGGGTTCGGCCCGGGGCGCCGCGGCCCTGCTCGCAACCGCCGCGGTCGGGCAAGTCTCCCCAGCAACAGCCGGAATTTGCCATGGTGAGCGTTCAGCCCGGCCCCGCCACCGTGGCACCCCCCTCGGGCATGCCTGACACCTCGGTCGCCACGCTCCCCCCTCCAGGCAGTCCGGAACGCTGGCCCTGGTTGCAGCGGCTGCGGCGCCACCCCCCCCCAACCCTGGAGCCCTGGCTGCGGGCCCTGGAGAGCGGAGCCCTGGCGCCCCACCCCGATCTGATGGCCGTTCTGGCCGACCACCTGGATGGGCCGGCCATGGCCCGCCTCCTGCGCTGGTGGAGCGGCAGTGAGCCCTGGGATCCGAGCCTGCCAGCCCTGCTCGTTCCCCGCCGCGACCGCCATGGCCTCGACGCCCTGCGGCAGGCCGTGGCGGTCGCGGCGGCCGACCCGGAACGGCTCGTGCCCTTGCTGCCCCTGTTGGGCCACCAGCGGGATCCGGCGGATGGCCCCCTCCTCTGCCAACTGGCCCTGGAGCCGGGCCCCCTGCGGCTGCGCCAGGCCGCCCTGGAGGGGCTCTGCCGGGGCCTAAGCGCCTGGCCCCGGCCAGCCCTGCGGCGCACCCTGCAGGCCCTGGCCCGCGACCTCCACCCCCCCCTGGCAGCGGCGGCCGTGGATGCCCTGGCGCGCTTGCCGGAGGCACGCCCCATTCTGTTCCACCTCTCCCGCCAGCCCCTCGACCCCGCCGTCGCCGAGCGGCTGGCGCGCCGCCTGCGGCGTCAGGCGGCGGCCCCCCTGGTGTTGCTGCTCCATGGCCGGTCGGAGGGCCGGGTGCCGCCGGAGCTGGTGTCCCTAGCCATGGAGCTCCGGGAGCGGCGCGGCGCGCCGGTGATCCTGGAAACCCTCACGGCCCCCGAGCCACCCCCCATCCCCCAGCCGGCGGCGCCCCAGACCACCCTGGTCCCCTTGTTCCTCCTGCCGGGCGGCCACGTGCGCCACGACCTGCCGGCCCGCCTGCGTCGTTGGCGGGCGGCGGGACCCACCCGGGTGTTGCCGTTTCTGGGCGCCTGGCCCGCCTGGCAAGCCACCCTGGTGGCGGAAGTGCAACGGCTGGCCGGCCCGGGAGAGGCCAGGCCCCGGTTGTTGCACCATCCTGTGGATGGTCCCCTTCCCCAGCGCTACCTGACCCACCTCGCCTCCCGTTGCGGCGCCCCCTGCCACCCCCTGCCCGCCGCGGGCCACGCCCCCCTGCCGGGGCCGGCCCTCCCCCTGGTGCTCGCCGCCAGTCGCCTCAGCGAGGGGCTCCCCGGGGACCTCGCCATCCCCCTCCTGGGCCGGCCCCGGGTGCGGGAGCGATTGCTTCAGCTGCTGGAGGAACTGCCATGAGCGCGGGCGGCGACGGGGGGCTCACGGCAGGCCCGGGCACGGTGTTTCTGGTGGGCGCGGGCCCGGGAGACCCGGAGTTGCTGACGGTGCGGGCCCACCGCCTGTTGGAGCGTTGCGATGCCCTCGTCTACGACTCCCTGGTGCCCCAGGAGCTGTTGGATTTGGTGCCCGAGGCCTGCGAACGTCGGTTTGTGGGCAAGCGCCGAGGGCACCATTCCGTTCCCCAAGCGGCGATCAATGCCGTTCTGGTCGAGCTGGCCCAACGCCATCGGCGGGTGGTGCGCCTCAAGGGAGGGGATCCGTTCCTGTTCGGGCGGGGCGGGGAGGAGGCGGCCCATCTGATCAACCGGGGCGTGCCGGTGGAGGTGGTGCCGGGGGTCACCGCCGGGATCGCGGCACCGGCCTACGTCGGCATCCCCGTCACCCATCGGCGGGCCGGCTCGAGCGTCACTTTCGTGACGGGCCACGAGGAGATCGACAAGGGCCGACCGGGGGTCGACTGGCGGGGCCTGGCCCGCAGCAGCGATGGGCTGGTGATCTACATGGGCTTGCACAATCTGCGCCGCATTTGCGATGAGTTGCTCGCGGGCGGCCTGGCGCCCACCACCCCGGCGGCGGCGATCCAGCAGGGAACGGTGCAGGGCCAGCGCCTGGTGATGGCGCCGTTGGCGGAGTTTGCCGATCAAGTGGAGGAGGCTGGCCTGACCTCCCCCGCGATCATCGTGGTGGGAGCGGTGGTGGCCCAACGGGTGGCCGCCTGTGCACCCGAGCCAGCCACGGTGGTCATGCCCATCCCCCTGTGACCCTCACGGGCCCGAACACCGGGGCGCCAAGGCCACTGTGCGAACCGCCTGGGGAAAGCGCGTTTTTGTAACGCAGCTCACTCAATTGCCCCTGGCACTTCGTTTCACTGGATCACTCTTCGCCTCTTCCGGCGCATCCCTTCCGCCCCGGCGCCCCCTCCGCTCCGGCTCCTCCCTGCCCCTGGCTCCGCCCGTCATGACCGCCACCCTGTCCAACCGACCACCCAGCCCACCATCCCTCCCGATGCCCGACCGCAGCGACCAGGCCCAGGGCGTGCCCCGTCCCGCTCCCATGTTTGAGCTCATCCCCTACGAGAAGTTCCGCGATACCCCCGCTGTTCGCTTTTTCGATATCACCGTGCCCACCTCCAATGCCAGGGATTTGGTGGTGCACAGCGGCCCTGCCATCAGCCCCCCCGACGACGTCGAGACCGGCGCCTGGCAGTTTTATCTCCACCCCCACCAGGAAGACAACCTGCTGGCGATGCATGGCGGCCGCACCTTTTATCTGGTGAATTTAGGTTGGAATTACCCCTATCACATTGTGCGCCTTGATTGTGGTGGCGACATCCTCCGCATCCCTCCGGGCACCTTTCATCGTTCCGTGTCCGATCCGGATGGCTCCCTGGTGCTCAACCAGGCGGTGCGTGAGGAAGGTGCCAGCGTGGTGAGGGAGTTTCGGGTTTACAACAGCTCCCGCATTCCCCGGTTGTTTGCCGTCACCTCGAAGACGGCTCCCCTACCGAAGTTGCACGGCCTCAACTGGTGAGGCCCAGGCCCTCCAGCCTCAGG
Source organism: Cyanobacteriota bacterium (assembly GCA_046340755.1). Lineage (GTDB taxonomy): Bacteria > Cyanobacteriota > Cyanobacteriia > PCC-6307 > Cyanobiaceae > Cyanobium. The sequence continues at coordinate 6,115 of JBKDSY010000224.1, read as the reverse complement.
TCAAGGGTGACGGCATCGGGACGATCCCGGCCTTGCCATGGGGCAAGGCCGGAGGGGGCCCGGGGATCCGAAGGCTCCAGGGCGACCGGCTGGAAGCGTTCCCCACTGGGGGACACCTGATAGGCCTCCACCCCATGGGGCCCTCCCACCAGCAGCCGCAGGGGCCAGTGGGGAGGGATCCCCGGATGGAGGCAGGGGTAGAGCCGATGCAGTCGGTAGCGCACCGCCAGCAGGGAGGAGGGATCGTCATCCAGCGGGATGGGCTTGCCCTGAAGGGCCAGCCAACATCCTTGGCGGAACGCCCGATTGGCCGTCACCTCAAAGCGGCGCAGGGAGCCATCCACGAATCGGCTGGTGAAGCCCCCTTCCCGGGGAAAATCACAGATCAGGGGCCAGGGCTCCAGGGCGGGTCGCAGCTCCAGGCGGGGGCGTGCGCCGTCCGGCCCGGCCGGGCCTGCCCACTGGAGCAGGGGGGGGAAGCGCCAGTTCCACAGGTCTTGAAAGGGGGCCGTCTCCAGGGCCAGGTCCGCCGCCGCCAGGTCGGCCAGCACGGTCTGCAGATCACTCCAGAGTTGGCTGGGGAGCAACCAGCGGTCATGAAGGCTGTCGCCCCAGGGCCGCAAGCGGGCGGGACGGTTGGCGGGGGAGAGGAGATGGGCCGCCAGGGCACTCCAGAGCAGGGCGATCGCCTGACTCCACTCCAGCCGGGGGAGACTTTCCAGGGCGCGAAATTCAATCAATCCCAGGCAGCCCGCCGGAGTGCCGGGATTCCAGAACTTGTCGAAGCTGATCTCGCTGCGGTGGTTGTTGCCGCTGCGGTCGGCGTGGAGGTGGCGCAGGGTTTCGCCGATGAGGGCCCGATGGTCGCCCCAGGGTTCCTGGGAGGGGTGCTCCTCGGCCAGCTCCAGTTGGCGGTAGGCCAACTCCAGGTCGAAGATGGTTCCAGAGGCTTCATCCGGCCGCGGGGCCTGGGAGGCCGGACCCACGCAGCTGCCGCTGAAGAGGTAGCTCAGGCTGGGATGGTGTTGCCAGTAGCGCAGCACCCCCGCCAGCCAAGCCGGCCGCGGGAAGAACGGATTCGCCTCCAGGGAGGGCCCGCCCCAGAGCAGGTGGTTGCCCCCCCCGGTTCCCTCCTGGCCGCCATGGTCGGCCTCCTTCCAGGTGCGGAGGCCCACCTCCTCGGCGGCCATCTCCATCCGGCTGAGCCACTGGGCGTACTCCCCCCAGCCATGGCACACGGGCAGATTGATTTCTAGAACACCTGGATCCGCCGTCAGCCCGAGCACCTGCCAGTGGCCATCGGCGTCACTGGGCAGCATCCCGCTCAGCCTGGGCTCCGTCAGGCCGGTGAGGCTGTCGGCCACGGCCTGGAGCAGGGCCTCCAGCGGACGCCGCAACAGGGGGGGGAGAAACAGCTCCCAGCCCTCCCGATCCACCTCCAGGGTGAGCACCTGGCGGGGGATCTCGGCGGGGAAGTGGGCCAGGGGAAGCCGCAGGCCCGCCGGGCCCGGGGCCCCGCTCAACAGGCACAGCTCCTCCGCCAGGGGCCAGGCTTCGGCCTGCCAGGACCAATCGTCGTCGGCGTCGTCCGTCGCGGTGAGGGGCGCGGCCCAGGCCAGGCGAGCGTCGTCATGGGGGTCCCGCAGGAGCAGGGGCTGCAACGTCACCCCCAGCTGCCCGCCGAGGCGCTCCAGCCAGGCCGGGGCCTCCTCCACCCCGAGGGGCACAGGGGCGCTGTCCCCCGCGGCAGCGCCCCCCCCGCGCACGATGGGGGCGCCATCGGCCCGCAACAGAAGACGCAGGGCCCAGCGGGGGTTCACTTCCCCGGCGTAAAGCTTTCCCGGGCAATAGAGCAGGGTGCTGCCGGGCCACACCTGGCGTTGAAACACGGCCGCCAGGCGCCGGGCGACCGTCAGCTTGGTGGGCCCATCCGCCGTGATCGACCACTCCGGCCCCTCGGGGTTCTCTGGAACCAGCGTGGGTTCCCCCCCCAGGGTCAGGTGGACCCCGGCGGCGGCAAGCCGCTCACCCACCCTGTCGGCCAGGGTCTCCATCCAGGGGGTCATCGGCGACGACTGAGGCTGCAGGGATCCTCCAACAGCGAGGGGCGGCAACGGCGGACGGAACGGCGGGATGCCATCAGGCGCCCTGCGTTGCGGCTTCCGGAGCGATCGAGCCCACCGGCACCGGCTGCACCTTCCAGATGCGCTCCGCATACTCGCGAATCGAGCGGTCGGAGGAAAAGAAGCCACAGCGGGCCGTGTTGAAGATGGACATCTGCGTCCAGCGGGCGGAGTCCTGCCAGGCCCCATCCACCTCGTTTTGGGCCCGGCGATAGTCGCCGATGTCGGCCATGACCCGGAAGGGATCACTGCTGCAGAGGTTGGAGAGCAAGGGATGGTAAAGCTGGCGATCCCCCTCGCTGAAGTGCCCCGATCCGATCAGATCAATGGCGGCCCGGGTCATGGGTTCGGTTTCCAACCAGGGCATGGGGTGATAGCCGCTGCGGTTGAGGGCAGACAGTTGGTCTGCGGTGTGGCCAAAGAGGAAGAAGTTGTCATTGCCCACCCGCTCGCGGATTTCAATGTTGGCCCCATCCAAGGTGCCGATGGTGAGGGCACCATTCAGGGCCATTTTCATGTTGCCGGTGCCAGAGGCCTCCATGCCCGCAGTGGAGATCTGCTCGGAAAGATCCACGGCCGGATAGATGCGTTGGCCGAGACTGACGCTGAAATTGGGCAGAAACACCACCCGCAGACGGCCGTCCATCGCCGGGTCAATGTTCACGATGTCGGCGATGCCCACGATCAGACGAATGATCAGCTTGGCCATCGCATAGCCAGGAGCCGCCTTGCCTCCGAACACCACCGTTCTCGGGGGCAGATCTTCCCCTTCCCGCAAACGCAGATAGCGCTCCACCAGCTGCAGGGCCGCCAGGTGTTGGCGCTTGTATTCGTGGATCCGCTTCACCTGCACGTCAAACAGGCTGGCCGGATCCACCAGCACCCCGGTCTGTTGGAGGATGGTTTGGGCGAGACGCTCCTTGGCACGGGCGCGCATGGTGCGCCAGCGCTCCTGGAAGGCCGGGTCTTGCACCAGCGGCTCCAGGCGGCTGAGTTGATCCAGGTCACTCCGCCACGCGTCGCCGATGGCCTCATCCAACAGAGCCGCCAGATCGGGATTGGCCACCGCCAGCCAGCGCCGGGGGGTCACCCCATTGGTGATGTTGCAGAAGCGCTCGGGCCAGATCTCGGCAAAATCATGAAACAACTGCTGCCGCAGCAATTGGGAGTGGAGTTCGGCCACCCCATTCACCTGATGGCTCCCCACCACCGCCAGATGGGCCATGCGCACCTTGCGATGGGTTCCCTCCTGGATCAGGGAGAGCTTTTCCAACATTTCCGGCTTGCCGGGATAGCGCAGGCGCACCATGCGCAGGAAGCGGGCATTGATTTCGTAGATGATCTCCAGCTGCCGGGGCAACAGTTGTTGGAACAGGTCCAACCCCCAACATTCCAGGGCTTCGGGCAGCAGGGTGTGGTTGGTGTAACTGATGCTCGCGGTGGTGATGCCCCAGGCCGTATCCCATTCCACGCCGTGCACATCGATCAACAGCCGCATCAGCTCGGCCACGGCGATGGCGGGGTGGGTGTCGTTGAGCTGCAGGGCATACTTCTTGTGAAACTCCGTCACGCTCAAGCCCTGTCCCTTAAGAATGCGGAACATGTCCTGCAGGGAGCAGGAGACGAAGAAAATCTGCTGACTCAGGCGCAACCGCTTGCCCTGCTCCATCTCGTCGTTGGGATAGAGCACTTTGGACAGGGTTTCCGACTGCACCTTGTGCAACACCGCCCGGGTGTAATCGCCGGCGTTGAACGAGGCAAAGTCAAACTCTTCCGGGGCGTGGGCCGACCACAGCCTCAAGGTGTTGGCCGTGCGCACGCCGTAGCCCAGGATGGGAGTGTCATAGGCAACGCCGATCACCGTCTGGCCGCCGATGGTCACCGGATAATTCCACTCTGGCCGGATCACCTCCCAGGGGTTGCCCCTGGCCAACCAGGGATCCGTGCTTTCCACCTGGCCGGTGGGGCCGATTTGCTGGCGAAAAATGCCGAACTCATAGCGGATGCCGTAGCCGATGGCAGGCAGCTGCAGGGTGGCCATCGACTCCTGAAAGCAGGCCGCCAGGCGCCCCAACCCACCGTTTCCCAGCCCGGGCTCCGGTTCCTCGGCGATCAGTTGGTCGAGGGAGAGGCCCAGCTCCTGGCAGGCAGCCTCGGCATCCTTGTGGATGCCAAGGTTCACCAGATTGTTCTCCAGGTGGGGCCCCAGAAGATATTCCGCCGACAGGTAGACAGCCGTGCGGACATGTTGGTTGGTGTAGGTGTCGGCCGTGTCCACCCAACTGGCCAGGAGCCTGTCGCGCACCGCCAGGGCCAGGCAGAGGTAGTGGTCATGCACCGTGGCCAGGGCCGGGGCCTTGGCCTGACTGGAGAAGAGGTGGCGTCGCATGTCCACCGCGAGGGGATTGGCGAAGGACGCTGCGCTGGACGAAAGGGGGGTGGCGACCATGCCGGCGGGGACCAAAGCTTTACCTGTCATGGCGCGGGATGGGGAGGATCGCTGACGCATTGGCTACCAGGAAGCCCGCCGCCGGCCTTTTCTTCATGCCCGGACGGCGCGCCGGTCGGCGAGCCCACCGAATCCAGCACCTCCGCCTCAATGCTCCACTTGAGATCGCTCTCCACCGGGGTCGATCCAGAAAAGCTGCCGGAGACGGCCGCGGTGAGATGGGCTTTGGAGGAGGTGGCCAAAACGATGTAGCGGTCATCGATCAGACCGGCTCCGCTGGGGTCGTAGCCCCGCCACCCCGCTCCGGGGAGGTAAATCTCGGCCCAAGCATGGAGGTCATAGGCCCGCGGCCTGGGTTCCACCAAGTGGTAGCCGCTGACAAAGCGGGAGGGCAGCCCCACACAGCGACAGGATTCGATCATCAACATCGCCAGGTCGCGGCAGGAGCCCACCCGCTCCTTCAGGGTGCGCCCGGCGGGCCAGGCGGGACCCAGGTGACGCTGGGTGTACTTCACCCGGTCTTGGATGATCGCCACCAGCTGGTTGAGGAAAGGGATCGCTAACTGATCGCAGCCCGTCAACGCCTCCTGGGCAAGGTCGACGGCGGCCGGATCATGTTGCCCATTGGGCAGCCACCCCTCCAGGGCGCCCATCAAATCGCCATTGAGATGGCCCACGGGGTAGGGCAGCAAGGGGGGGTTGACCTCCAGGCACAGGTCCAGGGGCGGAGCGGTCTGGGTGATCACCTCGCTACTGGCGCGCACCAGGAAGCGGTCGGTGCTGCCGAGGAAGCGGGCCCGCAGGATTTCATCGCCGCTGGCCGCCAACAGGGGATAGAGGGTGTCGGGCTCCGGAGTGATGGCCAACTGAAAGTTCACCAGCCGTTGAAACCCATGGCCCCTGGGCTTGAGGCAGAAGCGATGGGGTCCCAGCAGAATCGGCGCGGAGTAGCGATAGCGCAGGGTATGGGTTATGAGGGCGCGCATGCCGGCTCGGGGGGGGTGGAGCTGGTGGGAGGGGCGATGAAGTAACGCTTTTCAATCAGAGCATGCAGACGGTTGAAATCCTGCTGCAGATGGTCGATGGCCTCATGTAAGCCACTGGCAATCAAATCGTCAATTCGCGTGTAGCTCCAGCGGGCCAGGGTTAGCCCCGCCAGGCACTCCAACTCATCGGGTGCTCCAGGCACGGAGCCGCCCCGGATGATGCGCAGGGTTTCATTGATGCGCCCCAGACAATAACGGACCGAACGGGGAAAGATCGGATCCAGGAGAAGAAAGCCAGCCACCGCCCGCGGGGCAATGGCCCGTTGCTGGGATTGGCGGAACATCTGGTAGGCCCCTGCCGTGCGCAATAGGGCGATCCACTGAAGCTCATCGAGCACCCCACCCACGTCCTCATTGGAAGGCAACAGGAGAAAGTATTTGACATCCAGGATGCGGGTGGTTTTATCCGCACGCTCCAGCAGGCGACCCAGGCGACTGAACTGCCAGGAGAGGTCGCGGCTGAGGGTGGCGTCGGTGACGCCGTAAAACAACTGACA
>JBKDSY010000223.1:0-10104 GCA_046340755.1 Cyanobacteriota bacterium | reverse complement strand
CGGCGGCGCGCCGGGGAGACGGGCGCCGCGGTCGGCAGCACGGCCGGGGGCTGAGCCGGGCGGATCGGGGGCCGGCCCGGCGCTTCGGGCTGTGTGACCGGGCGGAGGCCCGGGTGGAGCGCGCCGACCGGCTGGAGGAGCAGAACGAGCTGCCCTTCATCGTGATTGATGCGGCGGAGCGGGCCATTGAAACGCCCATCCTGCAGTTCCCCCTCTGGCTGGCCTTCGCCGGCACCCCCATCGAGATCTCCGCCGAGGATGACCTTTACTGACCTCCCCTCCGCCATGCCAACGGCCCTGATCCTGCCGCTCGCCACCCTGGTGTCGGGCTATCTGCTGGGATCCCTTCCCAGCGGCTACCTGGCCGGTCGCTTGCTGGCCGGGGTCGACATCCGCGAGCAGGGCTCCGGGTCCACCGGCGCCACCAACGTGCTGCGGGTGCTGGGGAAAGGCCCAGCGCTGGCGGTGTTTCTCCTGGACGTGCTCAAGGGAACAGGAGCCGTGCTACTGGCCAAGGCCCTGCTGGGCGGGGCCGGGTGGGAGGGCACGGGCCTGGATGGCTGTGTGGTGGGGGCGGGTCTGGCCGCTCTGGCGGGCCACATCTGGCCCGTGTGGCTCGGCTGGCGTGGAGGCAAGGCCGTGGCCACCGGCCTCGGCATGCTCCTCGGCCTGGCCTGGCCGGTGGGCTTGGCCTGCTTTGGCCTTTTCCTCAGCGTGCTCGGCCTCAGCCGCATTGTGTCGCTCTCCAGCATGGTGGCGGCCCTCGGCCTGCCCCTGCTCATGCTCGGCTGGTTCCCGGGGAATGGGGGATTCCGGCCGGCCTACCTGGCCCTGGCCCTCTTGACGACCCTGCTGGTGCTCTGGCGCCACCGGGCCAATCTCCAACGCCTGCTGAAGGGGGAGGAGCCTCGGTTGGGAAGTGGCGCCGCCGGCGCGGCAGACTCCTAGGCCAACGCCCTGCTGCGTTCCGCCGCGGCCAGCACCGCCTCCAGCAACGCCGATCGCAGGCCGGCTCGCTCCAGCTGGCGCAGGCCGGCGATGGTGGTGCCGGCGGGGCTGCTCACCATGTCCTTGAGTTGGCCGGGATGGAGATCCTTGCCCTCCAGCAGGGCCGCCGTGCCGCCAAGGGTCTGGAGGGCCAGGGGCTGGGCCAGCACCCGGGGGAGACCGGCGGCCACGGCGCCGTCGGCCAGGGCCTCGGCCACCAGGGCCACAAAGGCCGGTCCGGAGGCGGTGAGGGCCAGGAAGGCATCCAGCTGGCTCTCTGGCAAGGTCCAAACCTTGCCGACGCAGCGGAAGAGGTGCTCAACCCAGTGGCGAAGGTCCTCGGCAGGCTCCTGACTCCAGGCCAGGGCCGTCAAACCATGGCGCACAAGAGCCGGCGTGTTCACCACCGCCCTCACGCAGATGTGGTCGGGGAATAGGCGTTGCAGGCGCTCCAGACGAACCCCGGCCAGCACGGAAATGAGCAGGTTGGGGAAAGAGCCTGGGGCAACGGGCGGAGCCACCGCGGTGCGCGCCACCTGGTCCAGCAGCTGAGGTTTCACCGCCAACAGCACCACGGGGGCCTGCCAGGCGGGAAGGGGGTCCGTGCCCACCTGCAGCCCGTGGCCGCCCAGGGTGTCATGGGCCCAACGCTCCTTCGAAGCCTCCGATCCCACAACCGCGCGCACGGTGGCCGGAGTGATCAGACCATCATCCAGCCAAGGTTCCAAGAGTGCCTGAGCCATCCGGCCCAGGCCCACCACTCCAAACTGTTCCGGGTGGAAAGTCACCCCAACAGGTCAGTGCGACCCCAGGCCGGGCTGGGGGCGGCATCCTGGGGTTCCTGGATGGGGGCGGCGCGGTGACCAGCTGTTCCGCTGCTGGTGGGGGAAGCCTCGTCGGCCCCGGCGGCCGTCACCGTGACGCAGCTGGGAGCAAACAGGAAGATGCTTTCGCCCACCCGCTCCTGCTGACCATCGATGGCGTAGGTGCCGCCAGCCACGAAATCCACAGCCCGCTGGGCTTGATCGGGCTCCATCATGGTGAGATTGAGAATCACCGTTTTGCGTTCCCGCAGGGCCTGAATGGCGCGAGGCATCTCGTCAAAGCTCCGGGGCTCCATCAACACCACCTCGGCCACGGCGTTGGTGAGGCCGGGCATGCCGATCACGTTGGTGCCCGCGAACGGGTCATCGCCGCTGGGGGCGAAATCGGTGCTCAAGGCCAGGGCCGAGGTCCCCCGGCTGCTGGGGGTGGATTGGTCGAGGCTGTCGCCAGCGTCGTAATCCAGCTCGTCGTCGTAATCACCATCAAGGTAGTCGTCACCTGAAACGACAGCACGGAGACGGGAAAACAACGACACGAGTCAGCCTCAAAAAGAGCGTTGCACCTGAATAGCGTCCCACAGGTCGGCTGGCACCCACCTGTGGTGGGGTCTGTTCGGTGTGGCGGCCACCTTAGCCGTTGACCGTGGGCCGTTCGCCAAACAGAAGCGACCCCAGACGAACCCAGGTGCTCCCCGCCTGCACGGCCTCCCGCCAATCCCCGCTCATGCCCATCGAAAGCTCCGGCAGCTGGAGCTCCCGGGCCAGGGCGGCACACTCCTGGAAGAGGGCCAGCCGCTCCGCCGCCCCCAGCCCCTGGGGGGCCAGGGTCATCAGCCCCCGCAGGCGCAAGGGGGCCAGCTCCGCCAGGACTGGCCAAGCCTCCCGCAAGGCGGCGAGATCAAAGCCGGTCTTTCCGGGATCCGGCCGCAGCTTCACCTGGGCGAACACCACCGGGGAGACGCCCTCTTCCCGGGCAATGCGTTGCAACCGCTCCGCCAGGGGAAGGCTGTCGAGGGAGTGGAGCGTGCCGAAGTAGCGCAGGACGCCCCGGGCCTTGTTGGCCTGCAAACGGCCGATGAAGTGCCAATCCAGGGGCTCAAGATCCGCCAGCTCGGCCTGCTTGGCCTGGGCTTCCTGAAGCCGGCTTTCCGCAAAACTGCGCTGGCCAAGGGCGACTGCCTGGCGAATGGCATGCGCCCCGTGGCCCTTGCTTACGGCCAACAGGCGGCAACTGGCGGGCAGGGAACGGCGCACCGCGGCGAAGCGTTCGGCCAACGGGGGATCGGTGGCCATCAACTTCAGAGAAACGTTTGATCAAACAACTGGCGCCAACGGGCATGTTCCGCCTGCCCTTCCCGCCGCGACCGGGCCAGGTTTTGCTCCGCGTAGTGCCGGGCATCCGACAGCGGGATCACCTCAAAGGTGGCTCCTTTCGTCTGCAGGGTGACCAAGAAAAAAATTCGCTGGGCGTAGAGCGTCGCGAAGAGATCCCTGTTCTCCCCAGCTGGAGCGACCCGATAGAGCATCCCGAAGGTGGGATGGCTGAGATACCGCTCTGCGCTCACGAGTCAGGTCGAACTTTGACCATTAAAGGTCACTGTCCACCCTCGCGCCCGCGGGCGGCAAGGGGTTTCAGGAGGTTCCGACCCACCAGCGCACCACCAGCAACGCCACCAGGGCCAGGGCAGCCATCGCCGTTGGCAGGGGTGAGGAGGGGTCCTGCTGGTGCAGACGATCGGGGGGCAACCATCGTCCCCCCCGGGCGATCAGCGCCTCGGCGCCCTGCTCGGATCGAAGCAAAACGTTAGCCAGCAACCGCTCGCCCACCGCCAGCACCAGGGCCAACCCCGCCTTCCACCCCAGCGCCTTCACATTCACGGCACGGGTGGCGAGGGCGCGGAACAAATTCTGCAATTCCTCTTGCACCAACGGCAGAAAACGCAGGGCGAGCAGCAGGGTGAAGCCCAGTCGCTCCATGGGCCATCCGAGCCGGGAGAGGGGGCTCAGCCACCAATGGATGGCCCACACAAGAGCTTCTGGCGCGGTGGTGAGCAGCAGCAGATTGGCACTGTGCACCACGGTGAAGAGCAAGGTGGAGGCATTGATGCCCAGCTCGGCCGATTTGCGCGTCACCACCACGGGGCCGAGCGACAGAGGCCCCACGGCAACGGGCCCCCAGTGCACCAGCTCCCAGGGCATGCCCATCTGTTGCACCGGCGCCCCCGCCGCGGACGGCGCCAGGAGGATCTCCGTCGGCGGCCTCTGGAGGTCTCCGCTAGGGGCGGGAGCTGCGGGCAGCACAAGGGAGAGGAGCCCAACAAGGGCCGCAAACGTCAGCAGGGCCGGCATGGATCGCCGCCAGAGGCGCCACGGCACGCCGCTGAACACCGTCACCAGCAGCAGCAGGCCCACGAGGGCCAGGCGCCAGGAGGGGGGGGCCATGACCGGCGTCACCAGAAATGCCAGGGTCCACGCCAGTTTCAGGCGAGGATCCAGGCGTTGCAGCCAGCCGGTGCCCCCCTCGTCCGAGGTGTCCACATACTGGCCAATGGGGATCTGGCGGAGCCAGTCCATCAGCGACGCTCAACACCGTGGCGGGCCTGGTCCCTCTCCGCGTCACGCTGCTGCTTGCCACGCCAGAACAGGCGAATCGGCGTGCCCTCGAACCCCAGCCCCTCCCGGATCTGTCGCTCCACGTAGCGGCGATAGGTTTCGCCGAACAGCTTGGGCTCGTTGACGAAGAGGGTGAAGCTGGGAGGAGCGGACGCCACCTGGGTGCCGTAATACAGCTTCCCCTGGCGCCCGCCACGGGTGGCCGGCGGGGTGCGCCAGCGCAGGGCCTCCTGCAACACCTCATTGACGACCGAGGTGCTCACCCGGCGGCGATGCTGCTCCACCGCCGCCGCCGCCAGGGGAAAGATCCCCTGCACCCGCTGACCAGTGAGGGCGGAGGTGAAGAGCATCGGTGCCCAATCGAGGAAATAGAGACGATTGCGGAGCTCCTTCTCCATCTGGGGCAAGGTGTGGCTGTCCTTCTCCACCGCATCCCACTTGTTCACCACCACCACGCAGGCCCGGCCAGCCTCCTCAATGCGTCCCGCCAGGCGCTGATCCTGCTCGGTCACCCCATCAAGGGCATCGATCACCAGCACGCAGACATCGCTGCGATCGATCGCCTTCAGGCTGCGGTGGATGCCAAAGAATTCCGGCCCGTACTCCACACTGCTGCGGCGGCGAATCCCCGCGGTGTCGAGGAGCTTCCAGAGGCGGCCCTCCCGCTCCAGGGTGGTGTCAATGGTGTCCCGGGTGGTGCCGCGGATGGGGCTCACGATGGCGCGCCGCTCCCCGCAGATGGAATTGAGCAAGCTCGACTTGCCCACATTCGGTCGGCCAATGATCGCCAACTGGATGGCCTCGTCTCCTTCCTCTTCGGGGGTGGGAGGCAGCAGGGTGACCAACTGATCGAGCAGCTCCCCGGTGCCGGCGCCGTGGATGGCGGAGATCGCGAAGGGCTCCCCCAGCCCCAGCCCCCAGAACTCGGCCGCCATCGCCAGCCCCTGCTGGGGGGACTCACATTTGTTCACCGCCACCAGCACGGGCACCTGTTGAAAGCGGAGCCATTCGGCGATGCTTTCATCGGCAGCGGTCAGCCCCTGCTGCCCATCCACCACCATCACCGCCGCCGCGGCTTCCTCCAGGGCGAGCTGGGCCTGTTCCCGAATCTCGGGCAGGAATTCACTGTCATCGGCAAACACCAGGCCGCCCGTGTCCACCACCTTGAAGTGGTGGTGGCCCCAGAAGGCCTCCTGATACATCCGATCCCTGGTGACGCCAGGCTCGTCGTGAACAATGGCCTCCCGGCTGCGACACAGCCGATTGACAAAGGTTGATTTCCCCACATTGGGGCGACCAAGGATGGCCACCACCGGAAGAGTCACGGGTTTCTTCCCCATCCAACAGGCCGTCCATCCGAACCTACCGCGCGGCTCGCGAACCTCAGCCCACGGGGGGATCTCCCGGATGGCCAAGCCGTGGATCCATCGGGGGGGCCAGGAGGCCGGGCAGGGGGCCGGTTTCCGGCAGGGGCATCCCCCGTTCCGCCTGGTGGGCCAGCAACCAGTTCACGGCGGTGGCCCGGCGGGTTCGCCGTGGGTAGAGCTCGCAAATGCGGTAGCCAGCAAAGCCGAGCTGCTCCTTCAGCAGCTGTTTGTGGGCCCCTGCGATCGAGCGGGTGAGAGCCACGCTGGCGGGCCGCTCCGCGATCACCTCCGGAGCCTGGGGAAACCTCTCGGCCCAGGATGGAGGGGTCGAAGGCCCCGCCTGCCATCGGGTCGGCCCTGCTGCCCCCAGCGCGTCTCCCGCGGGCTGATAGCCCAGACGATGCCAAACCAGCTCACAGACCAAACGATCGCTGGTGCGGTCCTCCAGGATGGCCTGCAGCAGGGCGCGGCTGAGGGGAAAGGCATCGGTGGGCACCATGGGCCGGTCGAGAGTGCAGTTCACCATGGTTGCCCCATGCCATCTCCCGAGCCAGCGCTAGCGCCCCCCAGGGGCCTGGGGGCGCCCCACCCCCTGAACGGCCGCGTCGTCCAGTCCCCCCTGGCAGGGGTGAGCGACCGGATTTTTCGGCGTCTGGTGCGGCGCTGGGCCCCAGAGGCCCTGCTGTTCACCGAAATGGTGAATGCCACCAGCTTGGAGCTGGGCCACGGCAGCCACAAGGTGGAGGAGCTGGCGGATGAACGGGGGCCCATTGGTGTGCAGCTGTTTGATCACAGGCCGGCGTCCATGGCGGATGCCGCCCGGCGGGCGGCGGGAGCTGGAGCCTTCCTCATCGACCTCAACATGGGCTGTCCCGTGCGCTAGATCGCCCGCACGGGCGGGGGCTGCGGCCTCATCCAGCAGCCCGAGCTGGCCGTCCGCCTCGTGGAGACCGTGGCGGCGGCAGTCTCCATCCCGGTGACGGTGAAAACCAGGCTGGCCTGGGCAGGCGCCGAGCCCAGTGGCGCTCGCACCGCCGCCGCCATCATTTGGTGTCAGCGGCTGCAGGGTGCCGGCGCTCGGCTGCTCACCCTCCATGGCCGCTCCCGGGAGCAGGGGTTCCAAGGCAAGGCCGACTGGGAGGCGATCGCCGCGGTGAAACGGGAGCTGAAGATTCCCTTGCTCGCCAACGGCGACATTCGCAACCCTGCGGACGCCCTGCGCTGCCTGGAGATCACCGGGGCTGATGGGGTGATGGTGGGTCGGGGCACCATGGGGGCGCCTTGGCTGGTCGGGCAGATCGCCGCGGCCCTCGAAGGACGGCCGGTACCCCCCACACCCCAGCCAGCGGCACGACTCGCCCTGGCCGCCGAGCAGCTGCAGGCACTGGTGGGCGAGCGGGGCGACCACGGCCTGCTGATCGCCCGCAAACACCTGGGCTGGACCTGCACCGGGTTTCCGGGAGCCCCCCAACTGCGTCAGGCCCTGATGCACGCACCCACCCCAGGGGAGGCCATGGCGCTGCTGGCCGGTGCCCTGGATCAACTGGCCAGGACCCAGGGCGCCCCTCAGGGCAGCACGGCGGGCCCGCTCTGACGGAGCAGGAGCAAGGAAAAATAGGGTTGCCCCTCAGCGGGCACCGTCGCCGCGGGCACCAGACGCTCGTCGGGCCAACCCACCCGGCTGGCAAAGAGGGCCTGCTCCAGTAGGTTCCGCTCCTCGAGGCAGGGCCGCACCCAGCTCCAACGGCGGCCCAGTTTCAGGAAAGCCAACACCGTTGCCGTGGCGGCGGCCTGCTCCAGCAACCCCACCAGCTCCGGAACGGTCTCGGGAGTTGGACTGATCAGCAAACGCTCCCGCTGGAGCGCCAGGGGCCATGGCAGGCCATGGCCGGCGGCGGCGGCGGCGGCGGCCCCCACGGCGCTGATGCCCGGCACCACCCGCAGGGGGCAGGTGGGGTGGCGGTCCGCCAGGGCCAGCAACACATAGGAGGCACTGGCGAACAAAGAGGCGTCCCCCTCGCAAAGCAGCACCGCCCGCTGGCCCCGGGCCACCTCGTCCGCCAGGGCCCTGGCGGCATGATGCCAGGCCTGTCGGCGGGGCTCACCCTCCTCCACCATCGGGAACACCAGGGGCAGGCGCCTCTGCTCCGGCCCTAGCCAGGGGCCGGCGATGTGGGCCGCCATGCCCTCACCGCCCTCCTGGGCCACGGGATAGGCCACCACGTCCGCGGCGGCGATGGCCCGCAGGGCGGCCAGGGTGAGCAGATTCGGATCGCCGGGCCCCACGCCCACCAGGGTCACCCCCGGCGGGGGGGATTCGGGGCACCGAGCCAGGGCCTCGAGGAGGGAAGCAGTGGTGGGAGACGTCACAGACCGCGACTCCGTCGGGTCTTTTTAAACTGCGAAGGCGGTTCCGGGGTGTGGTGATGAGTCATCTGCAGATTTTCCATGCCGGCGACGCCGCCGGCTCCGCTCCCCGGGAGAGCTTCCGCGATCCCACCCAGATCCGCGACTCCCTGGGAGAACGCGGCATTGGCTTTGAACGCTGGTCCGCCCGGGTGGAGATCCCCGCGGAGGCCACGGAGGCAGAGATTCTTGAGGCCTACGCCCCGGAGATCACCAGGGTGCAAGCGTCGGGTCGATTCCCGACGGTGGATGCCATCCGCCTGCGGCCAGACCATCCCGAGCGGGAGGGCCTGCGTCGCAAATTTCTCGACGAACACACCCACGGCGAGGACGAGGTGCGCTTCTTCGTGGAGGGCCGGGGCCTGTTTTGCCTTCACATCGGCGAGGAGGTGCTCCTGATGCTCTGCGAAACGAACGACTTTCTGCGGGTGCCTGCCGGCATCAGGCACTGGTTTGACATGGGCAGCGCCCCTTGCTTCACAGCGATCCGTTTTTTTGACAATCCAGAGGGCTGGGTGGCCCAATTCACGGGAGACCCCATCTCGAATCGCTTCCCTCTCCTCGACTGACCCCACAGTCGCTGCCGATGGGCAGCACCCCCGGCGAATGCATGCGCACCCGGTCGGCCTCCCCATCCCTTGGATCCCCTGGCACCAGGGCCTCCCACTCGGCGCGGGCCAGCTGCTCCAGACGCTCCACCGTGGCCTCCCTGCCGAAACGGGTCTCGCACAACAGCCAATACAGGCCAAAGTGGCGGGCCTCGCTTGTCAGCAGATCCCCATGGAGCTCCCGCAGCTCCGGATCGGGGCTGTGGACCGCCAGGAGGGCCATGCGCTCGTGGCTGCGGGCTTCAATCAAACCGGCGACCAACAGGGAATCCAGCAGGCGCGCTGGTTCCTCGCGGCGCACCTGGGCTTTCAGGGCCGCGCCGTAGGCGGGAGCCGGAAGGGGCCTGGGATCGATCTGGCGGCGCTGCATCAAGGCCCACACCCGCTCGAAATGGGCCAGCTCCTCCCGAGCCAACGGACTCAGCCGTTCCCCAAGCTCCCCATCGGAGGGATAGCGAAACATCAGTTGCAGCGCCACGCCGGCGGCTTTCCGCTCGCAATGGGCATGATCGATCAGCAGCAGATCCGGGCGGGCGATGGCCTGTTGCACC
Source organism: Cyanobacteriota bacterium (assembly GCA_046340755.1). GTDB lineage: Bacteria > Cyanobacteriota > Cyanobacteriia > PCC-6307 > Cyanobiaceae > Cyanobium. Next base: position 748 of record JBKDSY010000223.1, on the reverse strand, counting down.
CAGCCAGGGCTGGTGGGGGCCACCAGCCATTTGACCCGCGCCATGGCCTCGGGAGCGGATTCCATCAGATTTGGCCCTCCAGGTGGGCCACCAGCCCCCGCAAGGCCAGGGTGTAGCTGGTGGGGCCAAAACCGCAAATCACGCCAAGGGCTTTGTCCGCCAGATGGGAGTGGTGGCGGAAGGCCTCCCGAGCGTGAATGTTGCTCAGATGGAGCTCCACAAAGGGGATGGCCACCCCCAGGAGGGCATCCCGGAGGGCAATCGAGGTGTGGGTGAAGGCGCCGGCATTGATCAAGATGCCGTCGACCCGCCCACGGGCCGCCTGGATCCGATCCACCAGGGCCCCCTCATGGTTGCTTTGGAAACACTCCAGCTCTACCCCCAGGCCCGCGGCTTGACGGTTCAGGTCAGCCTCGATGCCTTCCAGGGTCTGGCTGCCATAGAGACCAGGTTCCCGCAGGCCCAGCAGGTTGAGATTCGGGCCGTTGAGCAGCAGAACGCGTGGCACGGGGGACCGACAAAGCTCCAAGGCGATCGTAGGGAGGGGCTGGAGCCCGGGAGCCCCTCTCGGGATGGGCAGGGGCGGGGCGGCTGGTAAGGTGGATTCGTGTGGTTCGGGTCGGTGCCCGAGTGGTTAATGGGGGCGGACTGTAAATCCGCTGGCTCTGCCTACGTTGGTTCAAATCCAACCCGGCCCACCTTTCCACATGCCCTTGTAGCTCAGCGGTAGAGCACTCCCTTGGTAAGG
>JBKDSY010000222.1:0-2640 GCA_046340755.1 Cyanobacteriota bacterium | reverse complement strand
GTGAGGCGGCCGGTTGTGCTTCTGGTGAGCGCAGACAGCCCGGAAGCCCTGAACCGCAACCTGGCGGGGCTGTGCGGCCCCCAAGCGCTGGATCTGCCTGAGAAAGGAGAACGGGAGGAAGCCCCCCAGTTGGCGGCGGGGCAGGTGGCGATCACCACGCGCCTGAGCAACTGGAGCGCGGCGGTGCAGGGGATGGCGGTGGACGTATTGGAGCCGGTGGATGCGCGGGAGTTCCTCCTGGAGCGTACGGTCGCCCGGCGCCAAAAGTCAGACGATGACGCAACCACGGCTGGGACCATCGCTGTTGACGAGTACCCGTTCATGGATTGGCTGTCCGCTTTCAAGTGCCGCATGGTCGTGCAGGAGGTGCCTGGCCAGAAGGCCGTCAAAGCAACTCCCGAAACTGCTGCGGTGTGAGCCCCGCATCACGGGCGATGGCGCCCATTGTGATGGCGTTGATGGGGTCGTGGCGCGGTATGACGAGCCGCCGTTCGCCATTGCTCATGATCAAGTGGCCTGACTCCCGCAAAACCCTGTAGCCGAGTTTCTGAAACACCTTCACGGCCTCCTTTTGACTGATGCCTGGCAGGCGGGGCATCAAACCACAAGGTCCAGGGTTTCCACGTGCTTGACGCCTGCCTCCTCGGCCTCTACCTCCAACCAGAGGGCAATGGCTTCACGAATGTTCGCCAGGGCTTCTTCTCGGCTGTCGCCCTGGGAATGGCAACCGGGCAGATCCAGGCAGCTCACCGACCAACCCTCCTCGGTTTCCAGAAGGCGGATCCTGTAGGTCATGGCGATTCCCTGTTCTCACTAGCAGTGTGCCACTCGCAGCGGGGTGGGTGAAGCCTTGAGCGACGACCAGATCAACGTGAGCTGGGATCCGGGGGCCGACCAACGCCCCGCCAGCGAAACGATCACCGAGCATCTGGAGGCCGGCCGGTATGAGGAAGCCATCCCGCTCCTGGAAGCCACCCTCCAGCTCCAGCCCAACGACGTGGAGAGTCTTGCCCAGCTGGGGATGGTGAAAAGCAACCGGGGCGAGTTGGTGGAGGCCCGGCGGTTGCTGGAGCGGGCTGTGGCGCCGGATCCGGCGCACGTCAATGCCTTGGTGTCCCTGGGCGTTGCCGCCTTGCGGGCTGGTGACACCACATGGCCCTCGACACCCCCGAGCACCGGCAGGAAGCCGACACCTGCCTCACCCGCGCCCTGGCCCTTGGTCCCTCATCCGCCAACTGCTCGGAGTTGAGCCCCGAGGCGGCTGCCATCTGGGCGGGCACCACCTTGAGGGGCCTCGGTTCTCCATCAGCGACGGTCTCCAACATCGGTCGCATCAACTTGTGAGACTTGGGAAGGAAGCGTTATGGGAGGGGATCGGCCAGCGCTGGTTCCAAATCCGCCAGAATCGCCTCCATTTGCTCCAGGGCGCTGCGCAGATCATCGGCGATCTCGGCGGCGATCACATCGGGATCGGGGAGGTTGTCGGAGTCAAGCAGGCTGTCGTCTTTGAGCCAGAAGAGATCCAGGCTGATCTTGTCGCGAGCGAGCAGGTCGTCCAGGTTGTAGCAGCGCCAACGGCCCTCCGGGGTGGCTTCACTCCAGGTGGGCTGGCGTTGATCGATGGCGCCGGGCCTGTAGAGGCTCACGAATTCATCCAGATCGGCGCGTTGGAGGGGTTGGGTCTTGAGGGTGAAGTGCTTGTTGGTGCGCAGGTCGTAGATCCAGAGCTTGCGGGTGGCGGCCTGGGCGCTACCGGCGCGGCGATCAAAGAAGAGCACATTGGCCTTCACGCCCTGGGCATAGAAGATGCCCGTGGGCAGGCGCAGCAGGGTGTGCACGTCGCATTCGTGTAGGAGCTTGAGGCGGATCACCTCGCCGGCTCCGCCTTCAAAGAGCACGTTGTCGGGCACGATCACAGCGGCGCGGCCATTGATCTAGAGCAGCGACTTGATGTGCTGCACAAGTTGAGCTGTTTGTTGGAGGTGGTGGCCCAGAAGTCATCCCGTTCGTAGGTGATGGCTTCGCCGCCCACATCGCCATCCTCTCCGATCACCTTGATCGACGACTTGCGCCCGAAGGGCACATTGGTGGCCACCAGGTCGTAGCGCTCGGCGCCCAACTGACGCAGGGCGTCGTCTGCCCGAACGGGAAGTAGCTCATCCAGGAGCCCGTCCACCTGATCGAGCGGCATGTTGGCTTCAAGCAGTTGGCGGCGCTTGGCATCGAGCTGGGCCGGCGTTGGCCCAACGTTGTGGAGCAATAGATTCATGGCACAGAGCCGCACCACCGATTGCACGATGTCGATGCCATGCAGGGCCTGGTAGCGGAGGTGGTCGCGTTGTTCACGGGTCATCTCGCGGACGTTCTCCACGATGTAGAGGAACATGGCGATCAGAAAGCCGCCGGTGCCGCAGGCGGGATCGATCATCGTTTCCCCGGGCTTGGGGGCCAGGCATTCGATGATGGCGTCGATCAGGGGGCGGGTGGTGAAGTATTGGCCGGCGGCATATATCAGGAAAGATGTCCGCTCGTTGCGCTGGGTTGTGCGCTGCTTGCATCCTACTGCTATTGGGTCATTAGAGGTGGCAATGCGAGTGGAATAAGTGATGTTGAAATGAGTCTTCACATGGATATTGCGCG
>JBKDSY010000221.1:0-13092 GCA_046340755.1 Cyanobacteriota bacterium | reverse complement strand
GCCATCGCCTCCAGGCTGGCGGCCCGCCCGCTGCGCGAGGCGTTCGGATCGCCATCGGTCCTGTGCAGCTCCTCCTCATCCACGATGGAGCGGGCCGCTCTCTGATCGTTGGCATCGGCCAGGGCAGCCAAGCGCCCGGCGTCGAGTCGGCTGGCCAGCAACGGGTCCTGGCGCTCCGGAGCCAGCAGCAGTTGCCCCAGCCGCAGTTCGGTCCAGGCCGTGATCGCCAGCAGCAGTTCCGGATCCGCCACCAGGTCGCAGATGCGGATCTCCAGGCGATTGAGATCGTGGGGCCGGTCCTCGCCGTTCGGGCGCACCGCGGTCCACAGATGGCGCACGTTGTGCATCGCTCCCGCCTTCAGCTGCTCCTCCATCCAGGCGATGTAGTGGCCATGGTTGCGGAACAGAGGCACCTCGGTTGGCGTCAGCGGAAACTGCAGCCAGCGTTGCGAGTGGGCCCCGGTGGCCCGGCCGTCCAGGAATGGGGAGCTGGCGCTCAGGGCCAGCAGCAGCGCCGCCTCGCAACGCAGCAGCCGTAGCCCGGCGAACAGGGGCTCCATGGCGTCGAGGCCGAGATTGATGTGCACGCTGGCCGTGACCACCCGGCTGCCGTAGGTGCGTTCGATGTAGGCGTGATAGGGATTGGCGGGGTTGGAGCGCTCGAAACGGGAGCTATCGCCGAGGCTGAGGGTGCTGCCGGGGATCAGGGTCAAGCCCCGGGGCGCCAGCCAGCGCCGCAATCGCTGGCGCGGCTCCAGCAGCAGGGCGAGCTGGCGCCGGTAATCCGCTTCCGGGGGGGTGATGTACTCGAGATTGCGGTGGTCGGGTTCGGTGACGAAATCGGGCAGGTCCTCCGCCACTGCCGCGGCGCACCCCACCACCGTGCCATCGGGACGGCCGGTGTACATCTCCACCTCAAAGCCCTTGAGCAGCGGTGTCGTCATCGTTCCTCCAGCTGAGGGGCAGCGAACGCGTTGGTCCCGGCCGATCGGGGCGTTTGCAGACAGGCCAGTGCCCTCAGCATGCCTCGGGCCTTGTTGAGGGTTTCCTGGTACTCGGCCTCGGGCCGGGAATCGGCCACCACGCCCGCGCCGGCCTGAACCTGCACCCGCCAGCTTCCGGGTTCATCGGCGGCGGGCAGCACCACCATCGTGCGGATCGTGATCGCCGTGTTCAGCGCTCCATTCAAGTCCACGCTGCCGTACACCCCCGCATAGGGACCGCGGGACTGGGGTTCGAGCGCGTGGATCAACTGCATGGCCCGAATCTTCGGGGCGCCGCTCACGGTGCCGGCGGGGAAGCTGGCCATCAGCAGATCCCAGACATCACGCCGCGGATCCAGCCGCCCCTCCACCTGGCTGACGATGTGCATCACATGGGAGTAGCGCTCGATCACCATCAGCTCCTCCACCCGCACACTGCCGGGCAAACAGACCCGTCCCAGGTCGTTGCGGCCCAGTTCCACCAGCATCACGTGTGCGGCCCGCTCTTTGGGATCGGCCAGCAGGTCCGCCTCCAGGTCCCGGTCGCTGGCGTCATCGGCGCCTCGCGGGCGGGTGCCGGCGATCGGTCGCAGCGAGGCGCGGATGCCGCCGTCGTCGAGCGGATCGGCCTTCACCATCACTTCGGGGCTGGAGCCGATCAGATACCAGTCGCCGAAGTTGAAAAAGGCCATGTAGGGCGAGGGATTGACCATCCGCAGGCTGCGGTAGAGGTCGAGGGGATCCCGCCTGACCCGGGTTTCCAGCCGCTGGCTCAGCACCAGCTGGAAAATGTCGCCGGCGGCGATGTGCTCGCGGGCCTGCTCTACGGCCGCCTCGAACGCCGGCTGGCTGAAGCTGCTAGTCACCGGCAGTTCGGTCGGCGCCACCTCGCACCAGTCCAGCGGCACGGCGCTGGCGGGCAATGGTGCGTGCAGCCGTGCCTCCAGGCTCGCCAAGCGGGCTGCCGCCTGGCACCAGGCGTGATCCGGGTCTCCCCCCTGGCTGAGGTCGGCGTAGGCCACCAGGGTGATCTGCCGTTTCACCTGGTCGAACACCAGCTGGCTATCGGCGAGCATCCAGCAGCCATCGGGCGGCGCCTCCGGCTCGCGGGCGTGGACCGGCACGCTGGGCTCGATCCAGCGGATCAGTTCGTAGCCCCACATGCCGAACAGCTGCCCCATCGGAGGCAACTCCGGCACGGGAGCCGGCTGCAAGGGCGCCAGGCATTGACGCAACAGCTGAAAGGGATTGCCGTAGAGGTCATCGTGGCGTCCATCACGCCAACCTCGTTCCGCCCGCTCGCCGCGGCAGGTCAGGGTCCAGAGGGGATCGCTGACGACAATGCTCCAGCGACCGACCCGCTCGCCCCCCTCCACCGACTCCAGCAGCACGCCGCGGTGGTGTCCCGCGCCGACCTTCAACCAGGCGGTCAGCGGCGTTTCCAGATCGGCGGGGCAGCGGCGCCAGAGGGGGATGAAATTGGCACCACCGAAGGCCTCGCCACCCCGGGCGGCTTCGGCCAGGAAGGCGGAGCGATCAAGTCCCGGCATCGCGGCCACAGGCGGAACGGCAGGGGAAAGACAAAAAAGCGGGGCTTCAGCCCCGCCTTTCTAAGCCTTGGCCGTGCCCGGCTCAGGCATCGAATGTGTTGCGACCGCTGAACTTGAGGCCGGCGGGATTGGGATTGGCGCCAATGCTGCGGGGGTTGTGGCCCACCATGGCCCGGCCTTCGTTCACTTTCTCAGGGAACACGCCATCCTTGGGATGCAGATACTCGACATCACCACCGGGGTAGATGCGATAGATCTTGTACTCCTCGATCCGGGGCTTGAACTTGGTGCGCAGTTGGGTGCCGAGCGCCAGGCACTGCTCCTTGCGGGCGAAATACATGATGTTTTCACCCTCATTCATTTCCGCGGCACCGCCGGTGGGGAGCTCGAAGGCCTGGGCCTTGGCACTGGTCCAGGTGATGGCGTACTTCTCTTCGGTTTCAGCCGAATTCAGCAGGCCGCCTGTGCTGCCGATGTACTTCGGAAGTTGACCATTGAGGGCCGTTGCGGGCATGGCTCTGCTGACCGTTTCCTGCGGAAGCTAGCACTGTGCTTTTGGGCTGACGGAACCTTCGCCGCCACTCTTCACACCCCGTCAACAAATCGACCCTCTCCGGCCCGCTCGGCCAGGGGGAAAAACACGGTGAGGCTCGATCCTCCCCGTTCCGTGAAGCGTCCCCCGAGGCGATGAAAGAGCAGCTGGGTGGCCTGCCGGCTGAGGTTCAAGCTCCCCGTGGTGGGGTTCCAACTGAGCACGGGGCCCACCCGGGCGTTGGTGTGGGAGGAGTCTGTGGGGGTGGCCGTTGCCCGGCGGCCAGGATCATCACTGCTGAGCTGCAATTTCAGCCGTTGCCCGGCCGGCTGCAGGCGCAGCCATACATGGCTTCCCGCTGGAAGCGAGCGGCTGAAGCGATCCATCAGACCGCCAAGCATCGTCTCCAGCCGGGCGGGATCGCTCAAAACAGCTGGCAGATCCTCAGCAATGGAGAGCGAGAGCCGCAAATCCCGTCGACGCAGCTGCCGCTCCCAGATGCCTTCCAGGTGGCGCAGGAGCTGACTGAGATCCGTGCGGGCCAGCTGAGAGGCCTCCAGGGGCTGGCCCCGACCTGGCTGGCGCTGCAGCTCGGCAGCCAGGAAGATCAAGCCGAAGCGATCAATCTGTTCACTGCATTCCCCATCGATCTGCTCCAATCGTTGCCGCACCACGGCGGGCAGGTCTGAGCGCCGCAGCAGCGATCGGATGAGGGTGCGGATGGTGGCCAGTGGCGTGCGCACCTCGTGGGTGAGGGCTTCCAGAAGGGCCAGTTCAGCCGCCACATCCTCCGAGGTGGCCGTTGACGCGGCCTCCGGAGGCGACACCACGGGCTGCAGGGTGACACTCGGGGCCATGGCCGCCAGACGCTCGGCCAGGAGGGGCCAGAATCGCTGGCCCAAGGCCGGGTCGTTTTCGAGGGGACCTAGGCCCTTCAGCAGGCGTCCCAGCTGGGCGGCCCCCCGGGGATCGTCGTCATGCAGCCGTTGGCCGAGGGTTTCGAGGGCCTGGGTGAGCATGGTGGCTTCAAAGCGCACCACCAGCCGGCGGCCCAGGGGGGGGCCGTCCACCAACAGAGCCACCTGCAAGCGGGACGTGATCAACACCAGCAGGGGATCGTTGCCATCGTCCGGCCGCAGGGGCAAGCGTTTGAACCCGCCGTTGGTCGCCCTCCCCGTGCCCTGCTCCCCGGCCATGGGGAGCAGAGGTTGCACCGGAGGGAGAAGATCCGCCAGCCCGGCTGGCGTCCACACCCAGCCGTGGAGGTCATGGAGCAAGGGGGGGGCATAGAGGGCAGGGAGGGGCGAGGCCAGCCAGACCCCCTGCAACGGCATGGAGTCGTTGAGGAGCAGGTCTTCCTGCAGGGTGGCCAGGCAGGCCCACCACTGTCGTCGCACCCCATCCTCGTCGCAGCGTCCCGGGGGGACATCGCGGCTGAGGAGGTGCCTCAAGGTTGCGAAGCTCACGTCCAGCGGTGGCTGGGGCGCCCGCGGCGGCTGACGGCGGCACACAAACCGATGCCGAGAAAATTCACGAGCATCGCGGAGCGCCCGTAGCTCAACCACGGCAGGGGAATGCCGGTCACAGGGCCAAGGCCAATCGTCATGCAGACGTTCACCACAACCTGAAACATCAGCATGGCAGTGACCCCTACCACAACAAGGGATTCCCCATCCGTGCGGGCGTCCATGGCGATGCGCAAGAGTCGCCAGCACAAAAGCAGGTAGGCCCCGACCACGAGGGTGCAGCCGATGAAGCCCGTTTCCTCTCCCAGGGCGCTGAAGATGAAGTCGGTGTGTTGCTCGGGGATGAAGCGCAGCTTGGTGAGCTGGCCGTGCATCAAGCCCATGCCCCACAACCCTCCGGAACCAATGCCCACCTTGCTCTGCAGGAGGTGGTAGCCCCCTCCGAGCGCATCCTTGGCGGGATCCAGGAAGAGCACGAGGCGCTCCCGCTGATACTCCTTGAGGCCGTGGGCCCAGAGGTAGGGAGTCAGCCCGGCGAAGGCCAGCTGAACGGCGGTGACCACCGCCAGGCCCACCCGCCTCCACGGCAGGACACTCCAGGCCATCCGGGCCATGAGTGGGATCCAGAGGGCCAGGGCCCAGGGGGCGACGCCGGCCAGAATGGCCGTGATCAGGGGGGAGATCAGGAGCAGCAGCCAGCTGGCGGGCAGACCGGCCCAGAAGAGCATCACCAGCAGGATGGCGCCGAACACCAGGGAGGTGCCCAGATCGGGTTGCACGAACACCAAGGCCCAGGGCAGGCTGATCAGGGCGATCGGCCTGATCAGATCGACCGGGCGCTCAACGGGGTAGCGGGAGAGCATCCCGGCCAGGAGCAGGATCGCGGCCAGCTTGGCAAATTCCGAAGGCTGCACATGAAATCCTCCGATGCTGATCCAGCGTTGGGCCCCCAAAGCAGACGTGCCAGCGACTTTTACGGCGAGAAGGCTGAGGATCGTGAGGCCGTAGAGGGGCCACTGCACCAGCCGCAGGCGATCCATGGGGAGGCGGGAGGTGAGGAGGGCCACCGCCACGCCCACGGCGGCGGTGATCCAGTGTTGGTACCAGTCGGCGTAGTCGGCCTGGCGCTGGGTGCTGGCGATCAGGATCCCCGCTAGACCACTCAGCAGAAGGGGAACGCCCCAGAGAATCCAATCGACGGAGTTCGCCTTGATCCGCGGGCGGCGCAACAAGGCCGAATGGGTCGCCCGACGCTGCACCGCGGTGGCCATCTTGTTCTTACACCGCGGCCCTGGTCAGGGCGAGGTCCTGGCCAAGGGTGTCGGCCAAGGCTCGGAAGGCCTGGGCTGTCGCTGACTCCGGATGGGAGAGCACGACGGGACGACCCTGGTCTCCCCCCTCCCGCACCGGCAGCTCCAAGGGCAATTGGGCCAGCAGGGGGACGCCCGCCTCATCGGCCAACAGGGCGCCTCCGCCGCTGCCGAAGAGGGCGTACCGCTGCGCGGGACGGTCCGGGGGAAGGAACCAGCTCATGTTTTCCACCACGCCAAGCACGGGCACGCCCATCTGCACAAACATCGCCAGGCCGCGGCGGGCGTCCTGCAGGGAGACCTGTTGGGGCGTGGTGACAATGATCCCGCCGTCGATGGGCACGGCCTGGGCGAGGCTCAGCTGGGCATCGCCGGTGCCGGGGGGGAGGTCGACCACCAACACATCCCGCTCGCCCCAAGCCACCTGATACAGAAATTGGCGGATGATGCCATTGAGCATTGGCCCCCGCCAGATCACGGGTTGGTCCTCGGCGATCAGCAGGCCCATCGACACCATGGCGAGCCCGCAGGTCTCCAACGGTTGCATCACCTGGTCGGCCCCGCTGCCGCTCACCTCGGGCACCTCCCCAGCGACACCCAACATGGTGGGCGCATTGGGGCCGTAGATGTCGGCGTCCAGCAGCCCCACGCGGAGCCCTTGGCGGGCAAAGGCACAGGCCAGGTTGACGGCCACGGTGCTCTTGCCCACGCCGCCCTTGCCGCTGCTGACGGCAATCACCCTGCGCACCCCGGGAATGGCCTGGCGCGAGGGGGGGCCATTCCCGGGGGACGAGCCATGACCCGCGCCGCCGATGGGGCCAGAGGAAGGCGGAGAGGCCAGTTCAATCTGCACATCTTCGATGCCCTCCAGGCGCGAGAGGGCCTCCCGTGCCTCCGCGGCGACACGATCGCGCTGGCCGGCGGCAAAGTTGGGCAGGGCCAGGCGCACGATGGCGCGGGATCCGCGCACCCGAACGTCCGACATCCATCCCAGGTCCAGCAGGGACTTCTGCGAACCGGCGTCGCGGATGGTCTGGAGCGCTTCGATCGCCCGCTGGTCACGGTCCCTTCCGCTGGCGTCAAGCTCGGAATCCCTGCTGGAGGTGGACATGGACGGCAGAATCCTGGCCGATGGTCAAGCCGGATCCTAGAAACCATCTGGGGTGACAGAGCCTCTCGATGGGTTGTGAAGGACCCCGGCGGGCTGGGATCGTTGGGGAACCCCACGGTTCTGGCCCCCATGTCCATGTCCCTCCCCAGCGAGACGCCCCCGGCTGGCTCCAGGAGTCGGGCACGGGAGTTGCTGATGGGTCTTCAAGATTCCATCTGCGCTGGCCTGGAGGATCTGGATCGGGAGGGTCGCTTCCAGGAAGAACGCTGGGATCGGCCGGAAGGCGGAGGGGGCCGCTCGCGGGGGATGAAGGCCGGCCGGGTGTTTGAGCAAGGCGGTGTGAACTTTTCGGAAGTGCAGGGGCAGGAATTGCCGCCCGCGATCCTCAACAAGCGGCCGGAGGCCAAGGGGCATCCCTGGTTTGCCATCGGCACCTCCATGGTGTTGCACCCCCTGAATCCCTGGGTGCCCACGGTGCACCTCAACTATCGCTACTTCGAGGCCGGGCCGGTGTGGTGGTTTGGGGGGGGGGCTGATCTCACCCCTTACTACCCCTTTTTGGAAGATGCCCGGCACTTTCACCGCACCCTCAAGGGAGCTTGCGATGCGGTGAATCCGGCGTATTACAGCGTGTTCAAACCCTGGTGCGACGAATACTTCTATCTCAAGCACCGGGGCGAAACCCGCGGTGTCGGAGGCATCTTCTACGATTACCAAGATTGCGGTGGTGTGCTTTACAAAGGCCCGGATGCTTCAGGGCCGGCCGCTCAGGCTTCCACTGCCCTTGGATCAATTGGCCAGGATTGGGACACACTATTTCGCCTGGCACGATCCTGTGGCGAAGCGTTTTTGCCCAGCTACGTTCCCATTGTGGAGAGACGGCATACCCTCGCCTGGGGAGAGAAGGAGCGCCAGTTCCAGCTCTACCGCCGGGGCCGCTATGTGGAATTCAATTTGGTCTTTGATCGCGGCACGATCTTTGGCCTGCAAACCAATGGACGCACGGAGTCGATCCTGATGTCATTGCCACCGCTGGCCCGCTGGGAGTATGCCTACAACCCCGCTGCCGGTACCCGGGAAGCCCTGCTCACGGAGGTGTTCACTCGTCCGCAACGTTGGCTGGACGACCCATCCCTGGAAGGCCGCTGCGCAGCGCTGCAGGCTGTGAGCTGACCTGGCGGGAGGAGGTTGTTGTCCGTCCTCCCCGGCGGCCGAGGCCCTCCTCCAGGGCCGAGACCACCCGTTCGGCCAGGAGGCGCACCGTTTGTTGTCGGGTGTTCGGATCCCGAAGAGAGGCCTCAAGGCGACCCTCCAGCTTGCCCAGTTCAAGGATGGCCACGCCCCGCTTGGGCCCCCCGAGGCGATCGCGGAAGTTCATGGGATAGGCGCCGAATTCCTGGGCCAGGCTTTCATCAATGCGGCTGAAGGGGCGATGCAGCGGTGGGATCAAGCCGGAACCCACGCCCGAGGGGCCGTAGGCATCGAAGTGAATTTCGAAGGCGTAGCCATCGGCAAGGGCATGTTGCCGACCCACGCTCCAGTTGGTTCCAGGATGGTCGGGATCGAGGATGGTGCGCACGGGAGGTTTGTAGAAGTCAATCCGCAGTCCCCGCTCCCGGCCCAAGGTGGCCACCGCGTGGGCCATGACCAGATTCCAGTAATGCTCATCGGTGATGCCCCGCATCATGGGGGCTGCTCCGAGCAGATCCACAGCCTCGCCGCTGGTGCCGGAACCGGCGATTCCTTGGGAATCGGCGTGGCCCGCCATCACAAGAATGGGCGTGTCGGGCGCGACGGATCGCAGGCCGATCCAGTCTTTGCGCATCGGGCTGCGCACGCCCGTGAGCGGGTCGCTGCTCCCGGGCGTGCGGGCCAGAGAGGCAGGTCCGCTCCCCCGGCTTTCCGTTGGCATGGCCAGGCTTCCCCCCGCCGGGGTGAGGCGCTGGGCGATGGCAGGCTGTGGGCTGAAGCCTCCCAGCCCACAGGCTGCCGCCAGCAGCATGGTGGAGGGGAGGCTGGCCAGGGGTTGGAGGGAACGCCGCGGCCGCGAATCACGGGAGAGGGGCATGGTGGTTCAGATGGGAGAGCTGAGCAGTCGTCCGTCGCTGGCCAGGCCGAGGGAGGGGCCCAGCTCCTTCTCCATGGCGATCAGTTCATCGCGGTGGGCCCGCAGCCGCAGGGCGCTGCCGCCGCTGGCCGGCATGTCCATCAACCGCAGTTCCAGAATTTCGTTGCGGGCCGCCCGGTGCCAATACAGCCAACCCGCCAGGGGGCCGAGTAGGGGCAGGGAAAACACCCAGGGCCCGGCCGCTGGAAGCAGCTGATGAAGCACCAGGGCCAGGCTGCCGGCCCCCAGACTGCCCAACAGGGAGAGAAGAATTGCCAGGGGAAGGCTGGCCCGCACCTGGCCCGAAAAGCGCATCACCTGCCGCTCTGGATCCTTTTCGGTGGGATTCCATCCCCGCCCCCGCAGCCAGGCCACCAGCCCCTCCAAAACATCAATGGCGGGATGGGGGGATTGCACATCCACCACGGTGGTGCGGTCTTTGCTCGCGGCGCGCAAGAAAAAAATCAGACCGATCGCCAACAACAGCGTCAAGAGCAAGGTGGAGCCCAGGGAAGTCATCAAAACGCCGCACGTCACCTTCCATTCTCCCCTGGGATCGCCCTGCGCCGGGGGGCGACCAGGCCGGCTTGGCCATGGCCCAGCATGGGTGGCAGACGACACAGCCGAGATGACCGTGGCCCCTTCCGCTGGCCAGCCCCCGTCCCCCACCGCCAAGACCCTCCCTCCACCGGCACGGTTTGCTGTTTTTGATGGAGATCTGGATGGGGCGTGGCTGGCGACCTACGAGAGCGCGACCGCCTTGGCGGTGGACACGGAGGCCATGGGGCTGATTCATGGCCGCGATCGGCTCTGCTTGGTGCAGATCTGCGATGGGGAGGATCAGGTGTGCTGCATCCGCCTGGCCCGGGGCCAACGGGAGGCTCCCCTGTTGCGCCGTCTTCTGGAGAATGCGGCGGTGGAGAAAGTGTTCCACTTCGCCCGCTTCGATGTGGCAGCCCTGGCGGAAAACCTGGGCATCGCCGTGAACCCGATCTTCTGCACGAAGATCGCCAGCCGTCTGGCCCGCACCTACGCCCCACGCCATGGGCTGAAGGAGGTGGTGAACGAGCTGGTGGGAGTGGAGCTCGACAAGCAGTCCCAGAGCTCCGATTGGGGGCGGGTGGAGGATCTGAGCGAGGCGCAGCTGGCCTATGCCGCGGGGGATGTGCGCTGGCTCCTCCCCGCCCGGATACGGCTGGAAACCATGTTGCGCCGGGAGGATCGTTGGACCCTGGCCCAGGACTGCTTCGCCTGCGTGCCCGTGTTCGCGGCCCTGGATCGCCAGCGGTTTGGCTCGGTGTTTGAGCATTGAGGCTTGGCGAGCGGTCGCTTAGTCCTCGGTCATGAAATCCTCTTCACTGCTCAGGGCCCCCAGTTGGGCCGCCAGCAGGGCTTGGGTGTCCACGCCGGAGGCTTGCGCTTCCGCCAACATCCGCTCCGCCAGGGCGATGCGTGCCGCCGTGTCGCTCAGCCCCTCCTGGGAGGCGCGGATGTCCACCCGTCGCCGCGCCGCGGCGATGCTGATCCCCAACCAGCCCGCCAGGCGGCCGCAGGCGGCGTTGTAGTTCCGATCGGGAATCGCGGACATCGCCAGGGGAGCAGACCTCGTGGGCATCATCCTTCCCCAGGGGAACGCACGGCGGGTGATGGGCGGATCAACCGCCCGAGGATCAGCTCCGCCAGCGCGGCACTGCCCCCCGCTGGCCCCATGCGTTGGCGCCCTAGGCGGCCCAAACATGCCCTGGCGCCGGGATCCCCCAACAGCTCCAGGAGCCGGGTTCCCAACTCCCCAGCGCTGGCGCAGGGCACAACGGCTCCGCCCAGGAGGCGGCTTTGGCGCCGCGCGAACCCCCGGGTGAACTGGGGACCGGGGCCTGGCAGGGAGAGGGCCGGCAAGCCCAGTCCCACCAGCTGCTCTGTGGCGGTCCCGGCGGTGGCCACCCCCACCTCAGCCCAAGGGGCCCAGGCGTCAAAGCGACCCTCGCTGATCCACAGCTCCAGCGTCCCACGCTTCCAGCTGGCCTCGGCGCCACTGAGCGGCGGGGGCGGCATCGGTTCGAACCGGGCCTGCTGCATCAGCCTGGGCAGATCCATGGAGCGGCCCAGGCCCCGGCCCGTGGGCATGAAGACCGTGAGTCCCCCCAACCGGTCGCACTGGAGCGCACCGGGCAGGCAGGCCAGCAGTCGCCGCAGATTTCCCAGGGCTTCCGGGAGCCGGCTGCCTGGCAGCAACAAGACCCGTCGGCGTTGCCGCAGGGGGGGGGGCAGGGGGTGCTCCTGGAAGCCATCCATCATGGGATTGCCAGGGGCCAGGGCTCCCACGCCATGGGCCCGGAGTCCCCGGGCGGTGAGCCTGTCACGCACCGCCACCAGCCGACAACGGGGCTGGCGCATCAGGGCCCACTCCCACGGATCCCATTCACTGCCCTTGCAGCGGTGGTAGAGATCGGCCGTGGCGGTGGAGCCCCAACCGCTGGGAGGGGGTGTCCTCCAGGTGTAATCGCTTTTGGGGGTGCCGATGAAGCCGTAGGGGCCGCCGCCCAGCCAGGCCATGGCCAGGGGAAGCAAATCCCCCACGGCCAGGATCGGCTGGCCCGTGGCGCCCCAGCTCCGCGCCACCTGGAGTTGTTGCCAGGTGGACAGGGGCAACCCCGCCGCCAGGTCCCTCAGCAGGCCCCGCAGGCTTTGATTGCTGAACCCACCGCTGGGCAGGGGGCGGCAGGGCCCCAGGCACTGCAACCCCAGCTCGGGGGGGGCGCCGGTGAAGGCGGCACCTTCCCCCACCAGGGCCAACACGGCGATGTCCACTGCGGGGTGGAGGTCCCGCAAGGCCTCGATCACCCGGAGGGCGATCAGATCCTCCCCATGGCCATTGCTCAAGACCAGCAAGCGGGGGGGCATGCCATGGCTGATACGATCCACACGTGGGAGTTTGCTCCCCGATGGCGGCATGGCCAAGTGGTAAGGCAGAGGATTGCAAATCCTTTATCCCCAGTTCGAATCTGGGTGCCGCCTCTGAATTTCAACAGTCGCGTGTCTCCCCCGACCGTGTTTTGAGGGCGCTCCGACCGAATGACCACCGGGGCAGGGTCTGGTTTCCATGACCCATCCAGAAGGCAGCACCCTCCAAAAGCTCCGATCGTCCAGACTCCCAACCGCGTCGCAAGGCTCCACCGGCAACATCCCCCGGTTCGGAACCTGAGAGGCTTGGTCATCCACCCCGTTCGCGTCCATTCCCATGGCTTTGCAAGGGCGTGGACGATCCGCACCCGTGGGCTGACGAATTCGGCGACCGCGGTGGTTAGCAGATGATGCATCGGCGCCTGAGCCCATAGCTGAAGCCCTTGCTGATCAGACAGGATCAGGGTCCTCACGGTGATGGATGTCGGTGGCCGGTCGTGCTCTGACATCCCTGCTTGCGGATCGGTCGTCTGCCACCATGTTCCCTGTAAGACAAGCGGCAAGCGCCCTGGCTTCAGAGGGCCCTCAGCCAGCAAGTTTTCATGCCCGCGTGCCATCTCCTCAAGGGGAATAAGAGCATGCATGTGTTGTTCACTGTTGTGACATAAAGCACCAAATGCGAATAGTGTAACGACGAATAAGTGTCAATATTGCTGCGATCAGAGATCAGCACAGTGTTAGATCTAAGCCCATGGTGCAATTCCGTATCGGTTTGACCTTTCATGATGGCAAGCGCTCCAGATGTCATCACTTCTGAACATGCTTTCCAAGCCTCCAAGGGCAGGTACAGAACAGAGATTGACGGACTGAGGGCGTTTGCGGTGATTGCCGTCATCATCGACCATTTCAATAAGGGTATGTTACCAGGCGAGTACTTGGGTGTTGATATTTTCTTTGTGATCTCTGGGTATGTGATTACGTCATCGCTGGCGGGCAGGCAGTCCAAGAACTTTCGGGATTTCCTGACGGGTTTTTATGACCGCCGCATCAAGCGTTTGGTGCCTGCTCTTGTGGTGTTTGTCCTGATTACCAGTGTGTTGATCTGCTTGTTCAATCCTGATCCCAAGAATGC
>JBKDSY010000220.1:0-2093 GCA_046340755.1 Cyanobacteriota bacterium | reverse complement strand
CCCCACCTACTCCGCAAACAACACCTCCATCATCCGCCGAGGATTCTGCAAAAAATTCCGCGTCACTTGCACATGCTCCGTCTCCTCATAGGCCATCTCCCGTATCCCCCCAGGGCCGAAGCCATAAATGGTGGCCTCGGGATAGGCCAGGAGGATGGGGGAATGGGTGGCGACGATGAATTGGGAGGAGGCCTTCACCAGATCATTCAGGCGCACCAGCACGGCCAACTGCCGTTGGGGCGACAGGGCCGCCTCGGGCTCGTCGAGCAGGTAGAGGCCATGGCCCCCAAAACGATGGGTCATCAAGGCCAGAAACGACTCGCCATGGGACTGCTCATGGAGCGACAGGCCGCCATAGGAGGCAATGACGGGCGTGCCCCCCGGGCCCCGATCCAGATGTTCAATCTCCGTGGCCAGGTTGAAAAAGCTCTCCGCCCGCAGGAAGAAGCCATCCCGGGGACGCTGCACGCCTTTCACCAGACGCAGATGCTCATGGAGTGGGGAGTGGGAGGGGCGGGTGCCGAAACGAAAATTCTGGGTGCCCCCCTCCGGATTGAAGCCCCAACACACCGCAATCGCCTCAAGCAGCGTGGATTTGCCGCTGCCGTTCTCACCAACAAAAAAGGTGACGTTTGGATGCAACGCCAAACGGGAGAGATCCCGCACCGCATCCAGGGCAAAGGGGTAGTGGGAAAAGGACGCCACCTGATCCCGCTTGAGGATCACCTCCCGGATGTAAGGGGCGTTCGTCCTCGCAGCCATGGCAGCCCCCCTCACCCGTGCCGCCCGAGGGCCCACAGCCGCATCACCCGCTCCGCCGCGTCCGCGAGCAGCTGCGGGGTGCGGGCCATGGCCGTGGCCAGGTCCATCGGGCCCGGCACCAGGGAAAACAGGCTGCTCACCCCCAACCCGTAAAGGGCGCTGGCGCCGGGGCCAATCTCGCCGGCGATCACCACCACCGGCACGCCAGCGGCGGCGGCGGCCCGGGCCACCCCGCTGATGGTCTTGCCCCGAGCGGTTTGGCCATCCACCCGGCCCTCGCCGGTCAACACCAGGTCCGCCTCCGCCAATGCCGCCGCAAAGCCACTGGCGGCCAACACCAGCTCAATGCCCGGCCGCGGCTCCCCATCGCAGAGGGCCAGCAGCATGGCGCCCATCCCCCCCGCCGCCCCAGCCCCCGGCCGCTCCCGCACCCGCCGGCCGGTGGCTGCCTCCACCAAATCCATCAGATGGGCCAGGCCCGCCTCCAGCTCCGCCGCGATCGCCGGGGTGGCGCCCTTCTGGGGGCCATACACCGCCGTGGCCCCCGCCGGGCCGAGGAGGGGATTGTCCACGTCACAGACCACCTCCACCCGGCAGGTGGCCAGGCCCGGATGGAGGCCGGCCAGATCCAGGGCGGCCACCTGGGCCAGCTGGCCGCCGCGAAGGGGCGGGGCCATGGGGCGGCCCTCGGCGTCCAGGAACCGCACCCCCAGGGCCTGGGCGAGGCCGGCGCCCAGGTCATTGGTGGCGGAGCCCCCCAGGCCCACGAGCAGGTGCCGGGCCCCGGCGTCCAGGGCGGCGGCGACCAGCTCGCCGGTGCCAAAGCTGGTGGTGTGAAGCGGGTTTCGTCCCCCCGGGCTCACCAGGGCGAGGCCGGAGGCACTGGCCATCTCCAGCACCGCCTTGTCGGCGGCCAGCCAGCCCAGTCGGGCCTCCACCCCGGCCGTCTCCTCCGGGAGCGGCCCCGTGACCCTCACCCGCTGGAGCCGGCCAGCGGTGGCGGCCACCAGGGCCTCCGTGGTGCCCTCTCCCCCATCCGCCAAGGGGATGGCCCGCAGAACCGCCTCGGGCACGGCCCGCCGAACTCCTTCGGCCAGGGCCGCGCACACCTCCGGGGCGCTGAGGGAGCCCTTGAAGGCATCGGGCGCAAGCAGCAGGCGGAGGGGACCCATGGTCCCCAGGATGCCCCAGGCCATCCCCTTTGCCAGGCTGCTCCCAGGCGGTGCCCCACCCCCATGCGTTTCCTCGCCTGGCCCCTTTCCCTGCTCCTGCCATGGATGTCCCCGGGCTTTGACCCCCAGGCCATCCTGCGGCGCGCCCAGACACGCCAG
>JBKDSY010000219.1:0-9318 GCA_046340755.1 Cyanobacteriota bacterium | reverse complement strand
ATGACCACAACGCCCCGCGCCACCGCAACAGCCGCCGTCAATGAAGCCCTGCTGCGGCAGATGGCTGCGGAGATCCGCGAGGAGATCCCCAATGCCGAGGTGCGGCTGTTCGGCTCCCATGCCCGCGGCGACGCCAGGCCCAGCTCCGATGTGGACCTGATGATTATCGTCACGGACGAATGGTACGCCCAGCACAACTGGTTTGAAACCCTGGGTTTGCTTTGGCGCAAGCTGGCTCACCATCGCGTTCCGATTGATCTGCTCCTGTACCCGCGGAGCAAGGTGGAGGAGCGTCGCCATTGGCTCAGCCATGTGATCGCCCTGGCGCATCGTGAGGGGAGGATTCTCGATGGCTGCAGCTGAAGCCAAGACCCTTCTCAGGGTTGCTCTACGAGATCTGCAGACCGCGCAACTGTTGGAAGCAGCTCCGGCTCCGGAGTGGAGCTGGGGCTTTCATCTTCAGCAGACGATCGAAAAGGCTCTGAAGGCATGGATCCTTTCCCTGAACCATCAATCTCCGTACATTCATGATCTCAGCGATCTACTGAGGATTCTCTCCGACCTTGGCCAGGAGGTTGAACCCTACGCCGAGATGACAGTGTTCACCGTCTTCGCCGTACAGCTGCGTTACGACGATGAACCCAATCCTCTCAACCTTGATCGAAAGGCTTGGCACCAGCGGACCGAGGCCCTGGTGGCCCATGTCGCTGAGATCCTTGGCTCGACGCCATGACCCGCCTTCGGGATCACAACTGGCAAGAGAGCTTCACCAGCTCTCAGAACAACCTCCTGGAGGCCTTCTACCGCCCTGCCCTGGAGGAATCGATTCGCTACTGGCGCATCACCGGCTATTTCTCCAGTCGCTCCCTGTTGCAGGTGCTCAATGGGGTGGAGCAGCTGGTGAGGGCCTCGCCGGATGGACGTGGCCATGGCCAGATGCGTCTGATCACGGGCTTCTTCATGAGTCGGGCGGATCTGCAAGCCCTTGACGGCGACCAGACACCTGAACAACTGCTGGAAGAGCAGATCTGCCGCCAATTCCCCTTTCGTGATGTGCAGCCTGGGGATGGCAGCGACGCTGACCTGGGCGCTGAACTCCTGGCCTGGCTGGTGCATCAGGGCCATCTTGAGATCCGCGTCGGCCTGCCCATGAAAGAGGGGCGGATCAACACCGATGGCGCCATCTTTCACGCCAAGGAGGGTGTGATCGAAGACACCTCTGGCGACCGGATTGCATTCACGGGCAGCATCAACGAAACCCCCAACGGCTGGACCACCAACTACGAAACCTTTGATGTGTTTTGCAGCTGGACGGGCGAGGAGCGCCGGGTGGAGGGCAAGGAACGCCACTTTCTGCGGCTCTGGCAAAACGAGGATCCCGGAGTTCGCACCTTCTCCCTGCCCGAGGCCTTTCGCCAGCAACTGGCCATCTATGCACCCGCTCAGGGGGCCCTGCCCCGCCGGCTGAAGCCCTTCCTGACGGATCGGCCACTCCCTGATCCAGAACCCGACGCCCCTGGGGAATTGGTTCTCGATCTCGACCAGCGACGCCGCATCGTCTGGAGCTATGTGCTCCAGGCCGCCGCCAGTGACCTCCCCGGCCATGAGCGCGTGGGGGAGGCCACCAGTGCCGTCAGTCCCTGGCCCCACCAGCAGCGGGCGTTTCAGCGGCTCTGGCGGCACTGGCCGCCCCGGCTGTTGATCGCCGATGAGGTGGGTCTGGGCAAAACGGTTCAGGCCGGCCTGCTCCTGCGGCAGGCGTGGCTGAGTGGCCGAGCCCGCCGCCTCCTGGTGATGGCGCCCGCCTCCGTGCTCCAGCAGTGGCAGCGGGAACTGCGCGAAAAATTTGCCCTCGACTGGCCCATCTACACCGGCAAGGCCCTGGTGTGGCAGAAAACCTGCCTCAGACCCGCCGGTGAAACCCGCCCCGTGGGCCGCGACACCTGGACCGCGGAGCCCTTCGTGCTGGTCTCCAGCCACCTGATGCGCCGCCGCGATCGCCAGCGCGAGCTGCTCGAAGCCGACCCTTACGACCTGGTGGTGCTTGATGAGGCCCACCATGCCCGCACCCGCCGCGACACCAGCGCCAATGGCGGGGATCGCCTGCGCCCCAACACCCTGATGCGGCTGATGCAACAGCTGCGCTCCCGCACCCGGGGCCTGCTGCTGCTCACCGCCACACCGATGCAGGTGAGCGAGCTGGAGGTGTGGGACCTTCTGATGCTCCTTGGCATGCCCAGCGAATGGACGGAGGAGGCCTTTGAGAAGTTCTTTGCGTGGGTGGAGAAACCAAACCCCGATGAAGCCACCCTCTCCTACCTGGCCAGCCTCTGGCGCAGCAGCGTGGCCGCCTTCAACGAACCCCCGGCCACGGCCTGGCCAGAGCCGCTGCGGCGCTCACCGCTGAAAAGGAAGAAAGTGCTCAAGGCCCTCAACGACATCGATCCCCTCTCCCGCCGCAACCTGGGCCTCCCCGAGCGCCAGGCCGCCCTGGCCCTGGCCAAGCGCTGGTCGCCGGTGCAGGGCCTGATCTCCCGCCACAGCCGCACGCTGCTGCGGGCCTACAAGCGCCAGGGGGCCATGGATCTGGCCATCGGCACTCGCCTTGTCGATGATCGCTTCCTGCCGATCAGCCCCGAGGAGCGGGCCCTCTACGACGCCGTGGAAGACTTCATCTCCACCCAGTACGCCCGGGCCTCTGGCCAGAAGAAATCAGCGGTGGGCTTCGTGATGACGATCTACCGGCGCCGGCTGGCCAGCAGCGTGGCGGCGCTGGTGGCCACGCTGGAGAAACGGATGGCCGGCCAGCTCCAACAGCTGGAGGATGACGCCAGCGCGGCGGAAGATGACGACATCAGCGGGGAGTTCACCCTCGACCTGGAGGGTCTGCAGAGCGCCTTCGAGGAGGTGCCCGTGCAGGACGAACTGGAGGCCATCGCCGGCCTGCTCGATCAAGCCAGGCCCCTGGTGGGCAGGGACAGCAAGGGCACGGAGTTCCTGGCCGCCATCGAGCAGCTCCAAAGCCAGGGCTACCGCCAGGTGATCGTCTTCTCCCAGTACACCGACACGGTCGAGGCCCTCAAGCAGCTGTTGATCAAGGCGGAACGCACCAGGCTGATGTGTTTCACCGGCCAGGGCGGGGAGCTCCTGCAGCGCGGCGGCACCTGGGAACCGCTGAATCGCGAGGCCACCAAGCGCAAGTTCAAACAAGGCGAAGCTGACATCCTGCTCTGCACCGATGCGGCCGCGGAGGGCCTGAACTTCCAGTTCTGCGGCGCCCTGATCAACTACGACATGCCCTGGAACCCCATGCGTGTGGAGCAGCGCATCGGCCGCATCGACCGCATCGGCCAAACCCACGACCAGATGCGCATCATCAACCTTCATCTTGAAGGCACGGTGGAGGCCGATGTCTATCGCGCCCTCATGGCCCGCATCGCCTCGTTCGAGCACATCGTCGGCAAGCTGCAACCCATCCTGGCCAAGGTCGCCGGCACCATCTCCCAGGCCACCCTCGCCAGCCGCAAGCAACGCGACCAGGCCCGATCGGAAGCCGTCGACGCCGTCAAGAGCACCCCTGAGATCAAAGGCCTCGACCTCGACGATGGGCTCCACGACCTGGAGGCCATCCACGAGGTGGTCGCCCACCTGCAGCCGCCACCCCTCACCCTGGCCGACCTGGAAGCCATCCTCGACCACCCCGAACTCTTGCCGCCCGGCTGCCACGCCACCCGAATCGGCACCTGCGACTTCATGTGGACCCAGCCCGGCCTGGAGCAGGAGCTGCGCATCACCTGCGACCCCCGCTACTACGAAGACAACAGCGACTGCGTGGAACTATGGGCACCAGGAAGCCCCCTGTTCCCCGCGGAGATTGCCCAGCAACTGGGCCTCACGGGCCAACAGCCCGATCGCCACCAATTCGATGGGGCGCTCAGCCCTGCCGTTCAATCAAACACATGACCATGGGCATAGCGCTCCTGATGGCCAGCGGCCTCCGTGAGGGCCGCCACATTGTCGCGGGTGAAGAAGCCGTCATACCCCAGGCAGCGCTGCACGTATTCGGTGATCAGGCCGGAATGGGCTGACGCCTTGGAAAAAATCTGCTTGAGATTGGGTTGATCGGTGCATTCACCAACCACCTGGGCCAGGAAAGGCACCCCCTCCTCCCGCAGACGGCGCACAACGTAATCCACGTGGGTTTCGCCGTTCACGGTGCCATCGACGACTTCATAGGCCATATGATGCATGCGGCGGCCGAAGTTGCGCACGAAATCCTCGGTGGGCATGGGCAGATTCACCAGGGAATTGAGATAGGAGGGCGTGTTGTTAGCCGTGAACACCCGCGCAGGGGAACACTTCTCATCCGTGACCGCAGCACTGCGGGTGACATTGGTGGAGGAATTCATCTCCTGAATGTTGTACGCCCCCCAGAAGTAATAGGGCACCATGGTTAGATACTCCAGAATCGCATCTTCCCGTTCCCCAGCCAGCACCCGGGTGGCCATGTGGTCGAGGCCAAGGATCTTGCCTTCCAGGCCCAACCGTTGGTGCCGTTCCAGGGCGTCTAGCAGCGGACGCTCGCTGTCGTCATCCAGCAGCACCCGATCGCCTAAGTCCAATGGAGCCAGCGAATCGAGTGGCACGTCAACATAGCCAACACGGTTGTAGGTGTAATCCGAGAGGAAGGTGAAGGTGAGGTGATGCAGGGCGTAGAAGGGATTGGTGGTCTCGTCGGGATAGACAAAACGAATGGCTTGCTCCTCCAGCACCCGCCGCACCTCCGCCGTGGACACACAGTGATAAACCTCACCCACGTAGCGGGCGTTGGGGCTCGCCGCCGACAGGGGATACATGGCATTCCAGCGGGTCAGTTCGTCTTCGTAGGTGGTGGTGAGGGGCTCGAGCACGATCAGGCGCGGCCAGGCGGGATCGGCGGCCAGCAAATAAACCCGATGGGTCTCCATCAGCCAGCACTCCCGATGGCGGTAGGGACCCATCAGGGTCAGCTCCGCCAAATAGGGAATGGCGTGGCCATGATCCACCTGGATCACCACCGCCGCCATGGAGCCCACCAGCTGGTCAAGCCCGGAACGGGCCCGCCGCTCATAAACACGAGGCAGATGCTCCTCAAAGAAGGGGGTGTTGCGCTTGTCCCCCTTGGGTTGGTAGGCGGCCAGATCCATCAGCGCCTGAGACCCCCTCACCCCCAGGCCTCCCCACCCCGCAGATAGCTGCGCAGGTTGACGCCCGCATCCATGGCGGCGGCCAGCAGTTCGGCCCGTTGCAGTTCATCCAACCCATCCCAGAAGGCATGGAACAGGTCCAACGAGGCCTTGCCCATGCCCACCAGCCCCAACACCGACAGGGGCAGACCCAGCCAGGGGAAGACCAGCAGCACCACCGCCAGGATCATGCTCACGGCCGCTCCGTGCTTCACCGATTCCCACACCGTGGTGGCGATCATCCGCACCTGCACCGCCCGGCTGAGCTCTCCCCGGCGGCGCAGGGCCTCCGTGCGCAAGGCGGAGAGCAGGGCCTGGTAGCAGGCGAAGACCGCCATGCCGCCCAGGGTGGATTCCGCCACGAACTCACCGCCGCTGAAATGGCCGCCGTTGAAATTCACATCGAGGGCGGCCAGGCCAGCCGCCGGGGCCATCTCAACGCCGGCCCGGGGGATGCGGAAGGGATCGCGGGCGCGGCCCATGGCAAAGGGGAACATCAGTGCCCCCATGGTGGCATCGATCCAGGCGGCTGGATGGTCAAGATGGCGGCGCAGCCACGCGGAGAGGCCACCCTTGCCACCGGGCCCCCAACCGCTTCCCCTCTGCCCGCTCCCCCTGCGCTGCTGCCTGCTCAGCGGTGGCGCCAGCCGGCGCATGGGCCGCGACAAGGCCCTATTGCCCCATCCGGAAGGGGGCACCTGGCTGGAGCGTCAGCTGCGCCTGCTCGCTGAATTGGGAGCCCCCCTGAGCCTGCTGAGCGGCTGGCCGGCCCACCTGGAGCGGGCGGCCGCCCTGGCCGGCCCCCTGGCGGAGCGGGGGGTGGAGCTGGAGCGGCTGCGGGAGCCCAGGGGCGGAGAGGGCCCCCTGGTCGCCCTCGGGCACCTGATGGACCTCCACCCGGAAGAGCGGCTCCTGCTCTGCCCGGTGGACATGCCAGCCCTCACGCCCGACTGCCTGCGGGCCCTCCTGCGGGCGGCCGGAGCCGCCCCAGGGGCCCTCTGGATCGCCACCACCGACCAGCCTCCGTTCCGCCCCCAGCCCCTGTTGGGCCTTTACCCCAGCGACGCCCACCACCACCAGAGCCTGCGGGCCGCCCTGGCCCGGGGCGAGCGGGGTCTGCAGCGTTGGCTGGCCGGAGAGGGGGTGCGCTCCCTCCCCCTGCCCGCCGCGGCCCTGGCCAATGTGAACACCCCGGAGGAGCTCGAGCGCTGGCAAGCCGGCCTCAAACGATGGCCAGGCTGACCAACGAACCGCTGTAGCCCGTGATCTCCACAATCGCGTCGGTGGTTTCCGAGAAACCGGCGGTGCCGTTGTTGAGGGCGAGGAAGGTGCGTTGGCTCGGTCCGCTGCCGTAGGTGAAGGTGGAGGCGCCGGACTTGAGGAAGGTGGTGGTGGTGAGCACCGCCTGGATGCCGGCCTGGGTGAGATCGGCCACCGTGCCGACATTGTCCTTGAGGTTCGCGGCGGTGACGGCGGTGGGGCCATCGATGCCGTCGCTCCCGATGACCAGATCCGTGAGGCGATCAAAGCCCGCCAGCAGGGAATCCCCGAGGGCCCCCACCTTGAAGATGTCGGCGGTGGTGTCAGCGGCGGCGCCACTGCCGCCCGTCAACACATCCGCGCCCGTGCCCCCGTTGAGGGTGTCGGTGCCGCCGCCGCCGATCAGGCTGTCATTGCCCGCCAACCCGCTCAAGGAGTTCGCGGCCCCATTGCCGAGGAGCGTGTTGGCACTGGCATTCCCCGTGCCGTTGATCGCGGCGGACCCCGTGAGCGTCAGGCTGGTGTATTGGCTGGCCAAGGTGGACACGCTGGCCGCCGCGCTGAAGCTGGTGGCGAAGAGGTTGGTGAAGCTGCCCAGGTCGTTGCCGGCCAGGTCTTGCACCACGCCACTGGTTTGGTTCCCTGCTGCATCGGTGTATCCCAGCCGCACATCCTGGTTGGAGGCGGGGGCGCTGGCGAGGGTGATCAAGAGCTTGGTGGTGTCGCTGCCGCTGACGGCGATGGAGGTGATCGTTGGCGTGGTCACCTTGCCGGTGGAGCTCACCAGGGCCAGGGGGAACAGGTTCGCGGGCACGTTGGTGGCGCTGATCGGCTCGGAGAACGCCAGGCTCACCACGGATCCCTCCACGCCGATGGCCACCACGGTGGGGGGGATGCTTTCACTGCTGACGAGGCTGGTGGCGGCGGAGGTCACCGCCTCGGCGGAGCCGTGGCCATCCACGTAGCTGGCGGTCACCGTGATCGCCTTGCCCACCTCCGCGGCTTGGAGCACCAGGGTGGATCCGGTGGCGCCACTGATGGCCGCGCCGTTGGCCAGCCACTGATAGCTGATGGGGCCCAGGCCATCCCCATCCGCCAGGGTGTGGGTGGCGGTGAGGGTTTCCCCCAGGCTGGGCAGGCCGCTGATCGTCACCGAGCCGGTGGGGGCTTGATTGAGATGGTCCACCACCAGCAGCATCTGGTTCACCGTCAGGCTGTGGTTCTGGCCATCGTCAATGGTGTAGACGAGCTCCAGGGGGCCGAGGTAGGTGGGGTCGTAACCCATGGCGTTGGGATCCAGCGACCAGCTGCCATCGCCGTTGGCGACCAACCAATCGCCGTGGTCGGTGCTCAGCCAGCTCACCGTCAAGGGGTCGTTGTCGGGATCCGTGATGCCCTGGATCAGCTGGGCCTGGGTGAGGGTGAAGACATCACCCGCCACCACGGCGGGCAAGGAGGCGGAGGCAAAACCAGTGGGCCCCTGGTTGATCGCCAGGCTCAGGGTGCCCAGGGGCACCCCGTCGGCCAAGGAATCCCAGTTGGAGAGGAAGTCGAGCCATTCGTGCTCGATGCTGTTGGCATCCGTGGCACCAAAGAGCTTGGTGGCGTCTTGAATGTTGTTGGTGCGATCGATGATCTCCTTGAGAGGCTGGGGATAGGTGTTTTTGTCGGCCAGGTTGAAGGCGGTGGGATCGAGCTCGAGGATGGCGCAGAGATCGGCGGCGTTCGTGAGGTCAAAGCTGCCACCGCTGGCCGCCTTGTTCAACAGGGCCAGGGCCATCTTCACGCCAGTTTGGTCGTCATTCAGCGAGCAGATCACCTCCACCTGCACCTCCAACTTCGCCAGTGCCAGGGCCGTGGTGGTGTCACCGATGCCCGAGGAAAGGATCTGGAAGGCATTGGTGCCGAGCAGATTCGACACCGCCGCCGGCACCTTCAGGGCGGAACGGATCTTCGCCATCGCGCTGGCGGGGCTTTCCCCCAGATCCACCGCCCGTTGCAACAGGGTGGTGATCGGTGTGTGCACATGGGCCACGGCTGGACCGTCGATGGCCATCAGGGCCACCGTCAGGTCGCCATCACTGGGAGGAAGCACCAGCACGCCAGTGGCAAAGGCCTCCTCCGCCGTTCCCTTGGCATCGGTGTAGGTGGCCCACATCCCCAGGGTGACGCCGATGTCCGCGCTCTGCACCACATAGCTCGATCCCGTGGCGCCGCTGATCACGGCGCCATTGGCCGTCCACTGGTAGAGGATCTCACCGGCGCCCGTGGGAGTCCCGTCGGGATCGAACACGGTGGCTTGCAGGGTCTTGCCCACCGCCGCCAACCCAGTGATCACCACCGAGCCCGGAAGGTTGGTGACGGGTGGGGGCGGAGGCAGCACCGCCGCCAGGCCATCCGGGGTGAGGCTGAACACACCATCGCTGAACTTCAGCTGCTCCACCCCCACCAACACATCCACCCCCTCACCCTGGGCCGCGCCATCCAGGGTGAACTGGTTGGTGAGGGCGTCATGGGCGAGGCCATAGGCGCTGCTGAGCCCTGCATACACCGCCGTGTCCAGATCGGCTCCGCCATCCAGGTGGTCGTTGCCGCCATCCCCCTTGAGGTCGTCGTTGCCGGTGCCGCCAAACACCTCATCATTGCCGCTGCCAGCCACGATGATGTCGTTGCCAGCGCCGGCGTACACCGTGTCATCACCCGCCTTGAGGTCGAAGTATTCATCCTTGCTGCTGCCCGTGCAGTTGTCGTTGCTGTCGCTGCCCCCGCCGGGGTTGGACACCACGCCCGATCCCGGATCGGTTCCGGCGCTGAGATTGGCGATGAACAACCC
>JBKDSY010000218.1:0-2003 GCA_046340755.1 Cyanobacteriota bacterium | reverse complement strand
CCTGCCGCACCAAGGCCAGGGCCTCCTGCTCCAGGAAGGCCACGCCGTCGCCCCCATGGCGCAGTCCTCCCCCGGCCCCCAGGGCCCGCAGGCGGGTCTGGTCGCCCGGGGTCAGGGGGGCCTCCTCGGGATCGCTCCAGGGGTCGAGATCCAGGGCCAGGTCTTGGGCCAGGGCCTGGGTCAGCCCCGGTTGGTCCCCCTGGGGCGCCCGGGCCAGGGCCAGCAGCAGCTCCGCCAGGGGCTCACCGGGTGGCAGTTGCCCATAGATGTGCAAGCCCAGGCGAATCTGGGCCTCCTTGAGTTCGCAGAGGTAGCCATCCGCCGCCTCCAGACGGCTCTCCAGGCCATCGGCGGCTCCGGCTTCCTCCTCGGGGCGGGCGGCTTGCTCCACGGGCTGGGCGGTCCTCTCCACGGGCTGGGCGGTCTGCTCCATCGGCAGGGCGGCCTGCTCCTGGGCCCGGGGCGGGACCGTCTCCCCCTGCCGCGCCTGCGCGGGTAGCTCCAGCTGGCCCAGGAGCTCCGCCAACTGGGCGCGCAGGGCCGGCGCCCGGGCGCCCCCCAGCTCCCGCGCCAGCCAGTATTCATCGAGCAGCCCCTCCAGCCGCTGCAGGTCGCCCTCCAGGCCCGCCCGCCCCAACGGGGGCGTGAGGTGATCAAGGATCACGGCCTGGGAGCGCCGTTTGGCCTGGCTGCCCTCCCCCGGGTCGTTGACGATGAAGGGATAGAGGTGGGGCAAGGGGCCCAGGGCCCACTCCGGGAAGCAGGCCTCGCTCAGGCCCACCCCCTTGCCGGGCAGCCATTCCAGGTTGCCGTGCTTGCCCACGTGCACCACCACCTGGGCCCGGTGCCCCTGGCGGATCCAGAGGTAGTGGGCCAGGTAGGCATGGGTGGGCGGCAGGTCTGGGCTGTGGTAGGTGCGGCTTGGATCCCGCTCGTAGCCCCGACTGGGCTGGATCAACAGGGCCACCGCCCCGAACCGCAGACCCCGGATGGGAAAGGCGGGCCCCCGTGGCCCCTGCTCCAGGCCCCCATCCAGCTCCGGCGGTCCCCAGATGGCTTCCAACACCTCCCGCCCCGCAGCGGGCAGGGCGCCATACCAGGCCTGATAGAGCGGCAGGTCGAGCCAGTCGAGGGCGGGGCGATGGTCGCTTTCGGGGTCGTTGGTGCGTTGGCCCAACAGGGCGGCCATCAGGGCCTGGCCATCGGCGGGCAGGGGCTCCGCCCCCAGGTCATGGCCCTCCTCCCGCAGGGTGTGGAGCAGGGCGGCGGTGCTCGCCGGCGTGTCGAGGCCCACCCCATTGGCCAGGCGCCCATCGCGGGTGGGGTAGTTGGCCAGCACCAGGGCGATCCGACGTTGCCCCGGCGGGGTCTGGCCCAGGGCCAGCCAGTGGGCCGCCAGCTCCGCCACCCAGGCCAGGCGCGGGGGGTCGGGGGTGAGCACGGTGAGGGGCCCGCCGGCGGCCTCGCCTCCCGGGGTGGGGGGCAGGGGTTCCCGGAAGGCGCCGACCCGGGTGGTGAGGCGGCCATCCAACTCCGGCAGGGCCACCTGCAGGCACAGGTCCTGGGGGGCGAGCCCCAGGGAGCTCCGGGCCCACCGCTCCCGCGGGCCGCCGCTGGTGAGCAGCTGCAACACCGGCCCATCCAGCCGCTCCCACAGGGGCGCCCCCAGGCCCGCCTCCGCGAACGACACGGTGGCAAACGCCGTGGAACAGATCACGGCGCGCACCTCCTCCCGCTCGAACCAATCCCCCACGCCCGCCTGCACGGCCGGATCCCGCAGCCCGCTCACCCACAGGGCCCGGGGACAGAGGTCCCGCTGCCGCAGGGCTGTCAACAGGGCCTCCATCAGGGCCGTGTCCCCCGCCTGCCGCAGGGCGCGATACAACACCACCCCCACCCGGGGCCCGGGATCCTCCCGCCAGTCGTGGGGGAGGGGATCCGCCTCCGCCAGGGGGCTGGGGGGAGGGGGAACGGTGCCCTGGCAGAGGCTGAGGAGCGCGTCC
>JBKDSY010000217.1:0-6229 GCA_046340755.1 Cyanobacteriota bacterium | reverse complement strand
CTGATGATGGGCCTGGAGGAACACCTGATCGGCATGTTCCGCCACGACTTCGAATTCGTCGACGGCCACCGCAGCCACCTGGGGGACGGGGCGCCATCGGTGAGCCCGGCGGCGGATGCGGTGCATGACGCTGGCGCCATCTCCATGGAGACGGCGACGGCGACGGCTGTGGCGGCAGGGGTTGCCCTTGCTGAGTCGCCCGTGGTCACCACGGTCCCAACGGGCA
Source organism: Cyanobacteriota bacterium (assembly GCA_046340755.1). Classification (GTDB taxonomy): domain Bacteria; phylum Cyanobacteriota; class Cyanobacteriia; order PCC-6307; family Cyanobiaceae; genus Cyanobium. Next base: position 6,003 of record JBKDSY010000217.1, on the reverse strand, counting down.
CTGGCGAGCCGATGTGGACGGCGGACGGGGAGGCGGAACTGCACAAGATCCCTTTCTTTGTTCGGGGGAAGGTGCGTCGCAACACCGAGGCCTTTGCCCGGGAACGGGGCCTTGCACAGATCAGCGCGGAAATTCTCTATGACGCAAAGGCCCACTTCAGTCGTTGAGGTTGGGCCCAGCGTTTTAAGTGTCCATATAGCACCACAAATAAAAACAGTTACAATATATAGTCTTAAGGTGTTGAATATTTAAGATGAAAACATCGTTTTCATTGGGAGCATGGCTGCTTTTATTATCCGTTCTGCCCTCCGGGGCTCGTGCTCAGGACGTTGACCTTTCCCCTGCCCTGGATCGGCCCCTGCTGACCAGGGAGTCTGCTCAAGCAAAACCTGAAGCAACCTCAAATAAACTTCAGGCTTCGGGTATCAACTTGCTCTCAGCCCGCCAGACCAGCATCGGTGTTTTGGTTCGTGTCAAGAGGCTCATCAAGCCCGGAGCTGATGCGCCAAAGGAGTTTGCCCGGGGTCTTCCTATTATTTCTACAGTGACAAATCTTGCCACCCTTGGTTTGTATAATCGTGCCCTCAAGTCGGATGGAATGGCGGTGCGGACAACCTGGTTAAGTCTCAATTGCCAAAGCAAAACTTTCAATGTGGCAAAAGACGGTTATTCTTGGCAAAGTATTTACAATGATCCCCATGGACAGGCTGAAGACCTCTACTATCATTTTTGTGAAGTGTCAGATGGACAAGACAAGCCAGCTTACCTGTATCTACCCCATGCGGATGCCGACATGCTGCGGTCTGCCCAGCTAAATATTCGCAGTTCGAGGGGAGAGGCGGTATTGCCTGTGGAGCCCCAAGTGCCGCAGCTCGGCCCAACAGCGCCGAACCAAGGTTCTGCTGTGCAAGCAGTGGATCGAAGCGGTTCTTTATAAGATTTGATGATCTTGCATGAACTCCTATCGTTTGAAGCCGTAAAGTAAAACCACCAGGTTGATTTCTACATGAGCTTACCCTGTATTGGGGGACTGCTGAACGAGTCCCCCACGAGGTTGCCTGGGACATTCAAGCCATCTGGCCGTTGAATGGACCCTGGGGTTAGAGCGGGCCCCGGATAAGCGCGTGCACAGAAGTTCCTTGACGGCTTCACTCACGCCCAGGCAGTCGGAGATGGTCAGAGGTGGCTCCGAAGTGAGAGTGACCCCGGCAAGGTGGCGAGTGGCGGCCCGAACGTTGGCCAAAAGGCAGCGTTGGTGGGCATGTCGCTCGAAAAGCAGCAAGGCTCCGTTCTCTTTGAAACCCCAGGGATTTGGGGCCGGTCTGTCTCCAGAGAGGGCGGTGTCGAGGGTGCGTTCGCTGATGGCATCCAGGGCTTGGGGCATCTGTTCAGATTTCGGCCAGCGTTGCAGTGCGGCTTCCACGGCTGAGCGGGGATAAAAGCGATCAGCGTCGTAAATGGCGAGGGCCGCCTGCTGTTGACCTGGCTGTTGGGCCAACACATTGGCCAGACCATTGCGAAGGGCCTGTGCCTGGGGAGTGTTTTGCGATGTCAACGTGGCGGCCTGTCGCCAATGGGAAGCGGCTGCTGGGAGGTCGTTGAGGATGTCGGCCAGAAAGCCGAGTCGGGCATGGGCTTCGGCTTGGTTGGGATCCAGCGCCCTAGCTTGCTTCCAGGCCCGCCCTGCGGTCTGGAGATTGCGTTCATCCAACAGCTTGACGTAATCCAAAAAAGCACGATCGCCCTGTTGCAGCTGCCATCGAGCCAAAAGTGGGCGTCCCACCCACCAGCTGCCGACAAGGAGGGTGACCGCACCAGCGGCTAAGGCTGCGAGTCGGATCTCCTTCCGGGGTTGTGGTGGTTGGGGTTGAAAAGGGAGGGCAGCAGAGAGGGAAGGTTCGTTGCGCTGCCCTCTTGCATGGACATCCAACGGAATCTTCTTCGCTTGTCTGAGCTGTAGACCGTGGGCCGTCTCGTCTGGTCCATCGATCGAAACGCCCTGAAGAAGCAACCGTTCCAGAATCTTTTCCGCGATCGCATCCGCCGAGCGTTGGCTGATGTCCAGGAAGCCATCGCCGCTCAGGATTCCCAGCTCAGAGAGATCGCCGGGATTGCCAATTCCCAGAGGCATGATGCGTCCTTGTGCTTCGCTCAGGATGAGCTGACGGATCCAGCGCCACTCCAGCCCACACCAGCGCTTTTTGGGGTAATCGGTGCTGAGCACGATCACGATCAGCTCGGTGTGGTCGCGGTAGAGCCGTGGCAGGTAGACATCCAGATCAACACGTGCAAGTTCGGCTTCATGGAACCTGTCAAAGAGCACGCGAGCCTCCGTCAGCCGATCCGCCAGGCGTTGTGCGATCGGCTCCAACAAAGAGCGATCCTCCCCCGCATAGGAGAAACCAACGGTGAAGCGGCGGCGGCTGGGGAGGGGAGAGGGCAAGGTGTGGCTCACCGCGTCAGGCTGCGGCTGAGAGGGAAGGTTTGGCCGTTCATCTCCCGCATTGGCGTCTGCAGGTAGCCAAACAAGTTCAAGGTGATGCGCTGGACTTCGGCATCGACGAAGTCAGCCACTTCACCCACCCCTACCAAACCATCGCGATTGGTGTCGGCATGGCCGGTGAGAGCGCGCAACAGGGCGCTGGTGTAGATGCCCCGCTGGTTATCGGGACTCTCCAGTGCCATTTTCTGATCGCCTGCGGCAGCTAGCACCACTCGTCCTGTTAGGAGGGCGAGGCGATCGATGGCGCCCTTTTCCGCCAGGGAGCGCCCGGTCGGACCGGCCAAGCGGAAGGTGCCGGAACTACAGGTGTCAAGCACAACAACGGTTTTGGTGCTGCGAATGCGCTTTAGCAAGTTGCGCAGCTCTGGTCCATCAAGGCCGTCGCGTAGGGAGGCACTCTCTTGGTAGAGCAACTCCTGGGGCAAAAACACATATTCACCCTGGTCATTGCTCAGGCCATGGCCGGCGAGGAACAGCACAAATACATCAGCTGGTTTCACTCGACTGGCCATGGCCTTCAGCTCGTCGCGGATGCGCTGACCTGTGGCCTGCTCATCAGTGAGCAGAACTGGCGGAGCCACCTGAGAAGTGGCAGCCCGTCCTGGAGAGGACAGGGCTGCGGCAAAGGCGCGTGCGTCGTTGGCGGCGAACCTCACGCCCTGGCGTAGGGCGCCGTCTCGATAATTGGTGATGCCCACAGCCAGGACGTGAAGGGTAGGTAGATCCCTGCTGGGGGCGCCTTCCATGTCGAACATCACAGGCGTGGAGGCCACGCCGCCACGACTGAGGGCCACGAGCTGGGCCCGCAGTTTGCCGCTGGGGAGGGGAAGGCGGCGGCGGTTGATTCCCTGCACCGGCGGATTGGCGCGACCTTCGATGACGGCACCATCAATGCGCAATTCGACCGCGCCGATGCCGCCACCTTGATCAATCAATTCGTAGGTGATTTCCATGTCTCCATTGGGCAGCAGTTTGGGCTGTCCCAACAGGCGAATCTCCGGTGGCAGGGTGGCGGTGGTGAGGTTGGTGCGCACATCGCCCACCTCGGCGACGGCCCGGGCGATGGCGACCTCCTCTTCTGGCGTGCCGCTCAGCCGTTTGGCCACCAGATCGGGCCGGAAAAACTTTTCCTGCAGTTGTGCGGAGCTGATGAACGTTCCGCCAGCGTTGCGGCCGTTGTTGAGGTGGTAACCGAGAAGGCTGGCGCCACCGGAGGAGGCGTCATAGAAGCCCTCGGGGGTCCAGAGAATCCAGCGTCGAAGATCAGGGTGGATGAACAGGGCCAAGGCCTGGCTGCCTGCCGCTGCCGCGCCTTCCGCACGGGTGCGATACCAGCGAATCGTGCCATCGCCCAGAGCGGCCACCACGAAGCGCCCATCTGGGCTGAGGTTGACCAGCCAGGCGACGCTTGGGGTGGAGGTGCGCCACTGCTCCGCGCCATCGGCGCGGAAGAGCCGCACGGCCCACTCACTGCCTAGGGCAAAACGGCTCTCATCAGCACTGATGGCCAGGCTAAGGGATAGTTCGTTCGGTTCCAGTGGTAAGGGTTGTCCATTGAGTGTTGGCCCTGTTGTTTCTTGCCAGCCGCTGATGGGTAGACCGCTGGTGCGGGGAGCCAGCCCGCTGGTGGAGACCAGGCTTGGCAGGAGCAGACGCCGTCCGGCCAGGTCAAAACGCACGAGCCTGCTTCTGGTGCCAGCGGCCGTGCGGGTGACGGCGCGGAACTCGATCCAGCGACCATCGGGGGCCAGTCGGAAAGCCTGGCGGCCTCCGGGTCCGGTGTTGCCTCCAGGGTTGTGGCGAAGGTCGAGCACCGGTGAGCCGGAGAACAGGCTGGTGCGCCGCAGCTGACCATCGAGCATTCCCCAAGTCGGACCACCACCGCCATAGATCAGACGGCCATCGGGCAGGGTCCGCAGGTCCATCACGGTGTTGGTCATCCCCAGTGGCAGGAGCTGGGGAGGCCCGCCAGCGGCGGGCCACACCACCAGTGGACGGGTGCCATCCCCCAGGTCATAGGTGCCTGCGGCGAGCAGGCGGCGGCCGTCAGCACTCCAGGCCACGCTGTTCAAGCTGCCATTGGTGATGGCGCTGGTGTCGGCACCGGCCAAAAGCTCCAGGCTGGCTCCATCGACCACCGTTACCGCCGTGTTGTCTTCGAAGCCCACGGCGATGCGTCGGCCATCGGGGGAGAACCGAGCAAAAAAGGGCTTCTGGCCGCCGGAGGCCGTGCGGAGGATCTGGGGGGTGAGACGGCCACTCTGACCGGCGGCGTAGAGACGCAACTTCCCGTCGTGACTCGTCGTCAGCAGGCGACCGGTAACATCAAAATCCACGCTGTAGCTGGAATCGCCGTAATCCCCATCCGCGGCCACCTCGGCCCAGGGGCCCTGACCGGTCGCGCCATAGACGCGGATTCCGTTACCACCTCCGAGGGCGGCGGCCAGGCGTTGACCATCGGCCGAGAAGGCCAACGAGTTCACCACATTGGGAAGACCGCCTAGGCGCTGGATCAAGCGGCCACTGGCGCGCTCGAAGAGATAGATGCTGATCTGGCCCTGTGCGTTGCCGGTGAAGCCTCCCAGGGCCACGAGGGAGCCATCGGGGCTGAGGGAAACGGCAAAGAGCTTGCCCTCATGGCCATCACCCATCGGTACTCGCAGCACCCGCTCCAGCTTCCCGGTGACAAGGTTCCAGATCCTGGCTGTCTTGTCGTGGGATGCGGTAACCACCCAGCGGCCGGCCTGGTCCACCGCCATGCGTCGGATGGGAGCCAAGTGCATGCCTGCCTCTATGACAGGAAAGGGCTTGGTGCTGGCGGGGGGTTCCGCTGGTGAGTCTTGGGCCGCTGCTTCTGACATCGGCAGGACCCAGGGGGTGCCTGCCAGGATGACTGAGGTGGTGAGCAACTGAACTGGCCTCCGGAACCAGACCACCAGGGGCAGAATGGGGCGTTTGGGGCGCAAAACGAGCGCGGGATTCAAGAGATTGGACACTAGAAGAGTGGTGTGCTGCAGGGCGAAATCGCAGGATTTTCTAATGTTAGGACAGGATAAAAATTGTGCACCAAACCCCCGATTCACGGTAATTGACAGAATTGCCATTATTGTACCACTCTGTCTTTGTGCAGCAATTCAAAGAATGGCGTGATCAATCTCACTATGAATTGCGGCGAGACACATCTTTTGTTTTTGCCTTGGGGCTTCAGATGGTTGTTGAGCCAAACCTCGGTCGGAAGCAACAAATGTTGGGAAAAACGACAAAAGGAAGTAAAAGATCTTATCACAATTGGTCGCACTTAGCTGCCAGGGCGTGGCGGGCCGTTGTAAATGACCTGCAAGATGGAGCGCCCATCGGGAGCAACCAACAACTCGGTTTCCACGGTGGCTGGGTTGCCCAACTGCTGCCAGCCCGGGCCGCCACCCGGGAAGCGAAACAGATAGCCCTCCTTGGAGGATTTCACCAGGCAGGCGCCACCCGCTCGTTGGTGCATGCAGGCG
>JBKDSY010000216.1:0-3763 GCA_046340755.1 Cyanobacteriota bacterium | reverse complement strand
CGGTTGCAATCCACCGTCATCGAACGACCGATGATCAGCTCCACCCGCTGGTCCGCCGCCCCGCGCGACGGGGATCCCTCCGCAGCCCCCGCGGGCGCGTCAACCTGGATGAACCAGCGCCGCTCGCCGGGGGCGGCTGGCCCCAACCCCCAAACCTCGGGGGCTGGGTTGGCCCCCGCCGGAGCGCCAACGAGGGCGGCGGCCAGGGCGCCCCGCAGCCACCGGGGGAGCTCACGGGCGCCAAAGCGGCGCTCTGGCCAGGAGAGCCGGGGGGGGTAGGGCTGAACCATCCAGCGGTTGAGATGCGCGGCAAGTCCAGTCTGTAGGGTGATCCCAGCTTCGATACGCGGGGTGTCCTCCAGCCCCCCTAGTTCCCTTGACCGGGCCACCGCCGCCGGTCGGGATGTGCCAGCCCCCCTGGCGGTGGTGCTTCTTTCTGGCGGCCTGGATTCGGCCACGGCAGCGGCCCTGGCCCTGGAGGCCGGCTACCGGGTGATCGCCCTCTCCTTCGACTACGGCCAGCGCCATCGGCGCGAACTGGAGGCGGCTGAACGGTTGGCCGGCCATTTCGGCCTGAGTGAGCACCTGCGGGTGGCCGTGAACCTGGCGGCCTGGGGGGGCTCCGCCCTCACCGATTCCACCCAGCCCCTGCCCGCCAGCGGGGTGAACCCCGAGGTGATCCCCTCCACCTATGTCCCGGGCCGCAACACGGTGTTCATCGCCCTGGCCCTCAGCCTGGCGGAGGCCCGGGGGGCCGAGCGCATCGTGCTGGGGGTGAACGCCATCGATTACTCCGGCTACCCCGATTGCCGGCCCGACTACCTCGACGCCTTCCAACACCTGGCCGACCTGGCCACCCGCGCCGGCCGGGAGGGCCGTGCCCCGCGCCTCTGGGCGCCCCTCTTAACCATGGACAAGCTCACCATCGTGCGGGAAGCCCTGCGGCTGGGCGTGCCCATCGCCGACACCTGGAGCTGCTACGCCGGAGGCGCGGAACCCTGTGGTGTTTGCGACAGCTGCCGCATCCGGGATCGGGCCCTGCGGGACGCCGGGTTGCTCCCTTGAAACGCGACCTGCCCTGGCGGGAACCCTGGGCCCTGACCCTGGGCTTGGCCCAACAGCTCGGCCCCCGGGGCCTGGTGTTGCTGGAGGGGGATGGCAGTGCCCTGGGCCGCCATGCCGTGCTCGGCGTGGATCCCCTGGAGGTGGTGGAGTGTCGGGGGGTGCCAGGGGAGGTGGGGGCGGCCGATCCCTTTGCCAGCCTGGGCGCCATGGCCTCCAGCGGCGGCTCCTGGCTCGGTTGGCTGGCCTACGAGGCCGGGGCCTGGGTGGAGCCGGCGCCCCACTGGCCCGCCCCCGACATGGCCGTGCTCTGGGCGGCCCGCCACGATCCCCTGGTGGGCTTCGACCGGGTCGAGCGGCGCTGCTGGCTGGAGGGCGACGACCCGTTGCGCCTGGCGGCCCTGGAGGCCCGCATCCTGGCCCTCGATCCCGCGGCCCCGCTGGAGCCCCCCTGGCACGCGTTGGCGCCGGACCGGTGGCACTGGCACTCCTCCAGCGCGGAATATGAGGAGGGCGTTCGTCAGCTGCGGCGTTGGATCGCCAGCGGCGATCTCTTCCAGGCCAATCTCACCCTCTGCTGCAGCCGCGAGCTTCCCGCAGCGCCAGACCCCCTGGCGATCTACAGCCGTCTACGGCGCCACTGCCCGGCCCCTTTCTCTGGAGTGGCGGTGGCGGGCGCCGAGGCGGTGGTCTCCGCCAGCCCGGAACGGTTCCTGCGGCTGACGGGCCAAGGCTTGGTGCAGACCCGCCCCATCAAGGGCACCCGCTCCCGGGGCGCCACGCCCGAGGCGGACGCCGCCGCCGCCGCCGCCCTGGTGTGCGATCCCAAGGATCGGGCCGAAAACGTGATGATCGTGGATCTGTTGCGCAACGACCTGGGCCGGGTCTGCCGCCCCGGCACCATCCAGGTGCCCCAGCTGGTCGCCCTGGAGAGCTATGCCCACGTGCATCACCTCACCTCCGTGGTGGAGGGGCAGCTGCGGGAGGGGGCCAGCGTGGTCGACCTCTTGCGGGCCTGTTGGCCCGGGGGATCCATCAGCGGCGCCCCCAAGGTGCGGGCCTGCCAGCGCCTCCATGAACTGGAGCCCGTGCCCCGGGGGGCCTACTGCGGCTCGTTGTTTCATCTCGCCGCCGATGGGCGCTTCGACAGCAACATCCTGATCCGCACCGTGATGGTGCGCGATCAGTGCCTGAGGGTGCACGCCGGCGGAGGCATCGTCGCCGATTCCAACCCCGCCGCCGAAGCGGCGGAAATGGGATGGAAACTCCTGCCCCTCCTGGAGGCCCTGGCATGAGCGGGGGGCCATCCCCGTCTCCGCCGATGGCCCTGGCCTGGATCGGCGCTCCCGCCCCCCCCGGGGAGGCACCCCGGGGCCAGTGGGCCCCCCCCGACAGCCTGAGCCTGCCCCTCAACGATCGGGGGTTGTTGCTGGGGGATGGCCTGTTCGAAACGGTGCTGGTCGCCCGGGGGCGCCCCTGGCTCCTGGCGGAGCATCTGGCCCGCTGGCATCAGGGCAGCGCCCTGCTTGGCCTGCCGCCCCCCCCCACGGAGGCCGCCCTGGCTCCCCTGATCGCGGAGGCGATCCGCCGGAGCGGCATCCAATGGGGTGCCCTGCGCCTCAATTGGACCCGTGGTAGCGGTGGGCGGGGCATCGATCTGCCAGCCCCTCTGGAGGCGCCCTTGGAGCCGCGATTCTGGTTGCAGCTCACCCCTGGCCGGCCCACTTTCTTGCCCACGGAGGTGTTGGTGAGCGAGGGGGAGCGGCGCCACCCCACCAACCTGGCCAGTCGCTGCAAGACCCTGGCCTATGGCTGGGCCGTGCAGGCCCGCAGGGAAGCCCGCGCCGCCGGCGCCGACGATGCCCTGGTGCGCAACACCGCCGGCGACCTCTGTTGTGGCACCACGGCCAACCTGGTCTTGCGGCTGCGGGGCCGCTGGCTCACCCCGCCCCTGGCCAGTGGCTGCCTTCCCGGGGTGATGCGGGGCCGGGCCCTGGCCCTTGGCCTGGTGGCGGAGGCCCCGCTGCCCCTGGGGGCCCTGCAGGAGGCGGAGGCTGGCCTGCTGCTCAACAGCCTGGATGGCCGGCCCCTCCGGCTGCGCGGACCGGGGGCCCTGGCACCGGCCGTGGAAGAGGCCCACCATCTCTGGCACCGCTGCGCGGGCCTTCAGCCAGCCGCGGGCCCTCGGCCTTGAGCCAGCGGGCCCTCCTGGGGCGGCAACGGCCCGCTCCTCAGTAGCAACCCTGGGCCGAGATGCGATAGGTGAAGCCGGTGGCGGCCATGTTGTTGCTGGCGCCAATCTTGAAGTTCACCTGGGCCACGGACTTGCCGGGGACGGCTGGGATGTCCCAGTGGCGGCCGGTGCCCAGCTGGGGGGCGAAGTTTTCGTTCACCACTTGCAAGTTGCTGCCGTCGGTGAATTTCAGGTAGGCCTGGATCGGGTAAGTGGCCGAGACGGAGGAATCGGCGGTGAAAAACAGCTTGAAGAAGCTGAACGGGCGCGTCACAAAGAAATCCGTGTTCCAATTCGGGCGGCCCAGGGGATTGCCCGGGCCGATGGTTTTGCGAACGATGTTGCTCACGCCATCGCCCCCCACCGGGGCGAGGAACTGGCAAGTCTGGGCTTGGCTTGCGGGTGCCAACGACGCCCCTGCCGTGCAGGCCGCCACGGCGCCGAGCACCACGGGAAGGAGACCAGCGG
>JBKDSY010000215.1:0-2253 GCA_046340755.1 Cyanobacteriota bacterium | reverse complement strand
GCGGGCCTCGCTGCCGAAGGCCACCCCGGCCACGGGGGGCGCCGCCGTTGGGGGCAGGTCGTTCAGAAGGGGGAGGGTGTGGGCGTTGGTGCCCCCGGCGAGCTGGAGGGGGCCGGGGGGGGCCAGGGGGCCCACGGCCTGGAGCAGCCGCAGGGCGGCCCGTGCCGTGCCGGCGCCCACGTCCCCGCTCATGGGTCGGCCGTCCAGCTGCCAGAGCGGCCGCAGCCCCGCCGCCCGCAGCAGGGCGAACCGTTGCCAGAGGTCCCGGGCCAGGGTCCCGGCGTCCTGTGCACCCCCCTCCGCGGGGCGGCCCTCCAGGCCACAGCTCACCGCCAGCCGCTGCAGGGGGATCGCCGCGGCGCGCACCTGGGCCAGCCGTTCGGCGAAGGCCAACCCCCGTCCGATCTGGGTGTGGAGCTCAATGGCGTCCGGTCGCAACGCTGCGAGGAGGGCACTCACCTCGCCGGGCGCCAGAAATCGTTGCCGTTCCTCGATCAGGCCCAGGGGGCAGGCCGGCAGGCACCGCCCGCAGCCGTAGCAGCGTTCCGCTTCCACGCCTCCCTGCCCTGGGATGGCCAGGGCGGGGCAGACCCGGGCGCAGGGGCGTGGACAGGAGGGGGGGCAGTGGCGGGGATCGAACCAGGCCTTGCGGAAATGGGGATCGTCCCCATCGCTGAGGCTCACCATCAGCCAGGGTCTGGAGGCTCCCTGGGCCTCCGCCCAGGCCATCCCCCGCCGGGCCGCCGCCACCACCGCCGCGTCGGCCGCCACATCCAGGCAATGCACCCCGGCGAGGCTGTAGATGCCGGCCAGGTCTTCGATGGCCACCAGGTCTTGATTGCTGGCGCCGGCAATCCACTTCACCCAGCGTCCCTGGGCGAGGGCCGCTGGGGGATCGAGTCGGGGCTGGACCGTGGGGATGGGGGGAAGGGAGGCGACCGTGACGGCCAGGGCGGAGACCTTCACTGTCGCAGCCGGGAGGGGGGCGGGCCCCCGCGGCGTGTCATGCCGCTTATCCGCCGTGACCCATGGAAACGGCTGGACCCGGCCCAGACGTTGATGGGGTTAACGAAGTACAGCCCGGAAGCCGATCGGCCCTTCTCCTGCGTAGGTATTGCTGCCGACCAATGTGTCTCCATTGTCGCTGGAGTTCGCATCCAGGGCGATGACATTTTGTCCACTCCGGCTGCCGAGCACCCAGGATCCCCCTGGATGCCAAGGAGCCGTGGCACCGCCCCACTGATTCTCGACGGCATAGGTGTTGGAGACGATCTCCGACCCTTTAAACCCGATCGGCCCTTCGCCGGCATAGGTATTGGTGCCCGCCAGTGAACCTCCTTCGCCAGAGGTGATCGCCACGGCAACAATCTTTTGCTCGCCACGGCAACCCAGCACCCAAACGCCGCCGGGATTCCAGGGGGCTGATGAACCACCCCACTGATTTTCCACATCGTAAACGCCCCCATCCACGGCTTCACTGTTGAAGCCGATCGGGCCTTCACCCGCATAGGTCATGGTGCCGGCCAAGGACTGGCCATCATCGCTGGAGGCAATGTCGATGGCTACGACATTTTGATTCTGTCGGCAGCCAAGCAACCAGATTCCACCTGGATGCCATGGGGCACTATCCCCACCCCACTGGTTTTCCACGACGTAGGTATTCGTTTGCGTCAGAGTGGCCTTGAAGCCGATAGGGCCTTCACCCTTGTATGTCATGGTGCCCACAAGCGACTTGCCATTGTCATTCGAGCTCACTTGAAGTTGGACCACGGGTTGTCCGGATCGACCGCCAATCACCCACATCCCCCCTTCATTCCAAGGGGCTGAGGAGCCACCCCATTGATTCTGAACATGGTAGAGGCTGTTTTGAAGCTTGCTGGTTGTTGACATGGGGATCTTTGATTGAAATTGGGCTTTGGATTCGCCAGTGATTCGTTGGCGCCTTCCAAGCATGACTACCCTTTGCTTCTGCGATCGTCTACTCGATGACGATGGTCCGTAGACTTAATGACCTGACGAGATCAGTCCCTGAATCAGCCATTGTCATCCAGATGACAGCCGAGCGATCGTTCGGCTTTTGGCGAGGAATTCGACCCGATCCCTTGGCTTTATGCGGGCGGCCTCTCCCACCATTTCCCCAAAACGCATCCCAAGGCAACAACCACCAAGATCTGCCCGATCAGAATCTGCATGTCTACCGCCAGATGGGAATACCATTGCTTGGGGAAGACATCGCCATAGCCAACGGTTGCC